>NZ_JASJFB010000182.1:0-3477 GCF_030065455.1 Microcystis sp. M53602_WE12
AATCCTTATCTGGCAAGAGATTTAATTGATTAGTTCGCTCTAGAGCAAAAACAATTGACAAAAATCGCTAAATGCCTTTCTCTATAAGGGTTCCATCCCTTATAACCCCCGTCCATTGCATAACACAAACCGAAGAGCCATTTTATCATGCTAATTTTCTAGCAAGTTTTCTAACTATTATTTGGGTGTTGGGACTGGGCTTAATAATTCTAGAGTTAAGAAAATCGAATACTGATAAAAAATTTTTTTATCTTAGTCTGCTTTTGGTGATCAATTCCCTAACATTTATTGCTCTAATTTTAACTCATTCTCGTAATGGTTGGATGACTACATTAGTAACTTGTCTTGCTTTTGCTATTTATTTAGGCTGGCGATGGATTTTGCTAACAGTAGCAATCGTGAGCGGGGCGATTATTATCGCTGCTTTTGGCAATCCTCCAGTAAGAGATTGGTTTAGATTAATTGTTCCAATGTTTATTTGGGCTCGAATAAACGATCAATTTTATCCTAATCGAGATGTAGAAACTCTCCGAATAACTCTGTGGAAATTCTCCTGGCATTTAGCCCTTAAGTCACCTTGGAAAGGATGGGGTTTAGGAAGTTTTAAACATCTCTATCAGCCTCAATCTCAGATAGTAATAGGACATTCACACAACTTAACACTGATGCTTCTGTCTGAAGTGGGGATTCCCTGGACAGTTTTTTTCTATTTTTTAGTTGGCTGGATATTGGCAAAAGGGATTATACTTTTAACCAAAATAAATCTGGATAACTCAGAAGAAAAATTGATTATATTTACTTATTTAACAGCTTTTTTTGCTTGTATATTATTTCATGTCTTTGATGTTACTATTTTTGATGAAAGAGTCAATCTTATATCCTGGTCGATTTTGTCAGCGATTCATGGCTTAACAAATAATAAAAAAAGAAAATATTTTACCTAAACTAAATATTCTTGTAAATGCTCATGAAATTCAGTATTGTTATAACAACATATAATCGCTTACCATTTTTAAAATGGTCATTAGAATCGGCAATCAATCAAACTATAAACTGTGAAATTATTGTTGTAGATGATGCTTCTTCTGATCAAACTGAAGAATATATCAAGCAGTTAGGTGATCGAGTTATATATCATCGCAACTCGATAAATTTAGGACATTCAGAAAGTGTTAATATTGGAGTCAAAATTGCCAAAGGAGAATGGATTAAGCTGATTGATGATGATGATTATATTATGCCTGAATGTATCGAAATTATCGGCAAATCTCTCGTTTATTTTCCTGATGCTGTTATTTGCTCTTGTCAGGCAAAAAAAATTGATATAATAGGCAACATTATCGATGATAAACATCAAGTTCAATTTAATAATTTAGCTCTTTGTATTCGGCAAGAAGACATACACTACGGTATGCTTTTGGATATCTGTCCTTTGGGAACACCTGTTCAAGTTGCTTTTCAAAAAAAAGCATTTTTGCGATCGGGAGGCTGGGATAAAGACTTTGACGGTAATTATGATGATATTAACTCATGGATAGAAATTGCCAAGTACGGCGATGCTGTATTTGTCGGTAAGTGTCTATGTTTTAAAAGAGTATGGTCGGGATGTTGCCATAGCAATATATCAATAAAAGAGCGATGCAAAAAAAATATTTTAATCAAACAAAAAATTTATGACATGGTACATCCTAAACATCGGGAAAAGTTACCAGAATTGTCAGTTATAGAAGATTATATTTGCCTGCATTGGCTTTTGATTTGTATCAAAAAATTAAACATAAAAATTGTCCTAGAATTGATCCGCTATGATGCAATTAATTGGGATGCTTTAAAATTGATGTTTAAAATAATATGTATAAAAAGATTTAGGCTTTTATTTAAAGAACTTTTACCAGAATTACAGCAAATTGATATTAAATAATGGTACAGCCAATACCCGACTAGATGCCGAAATACTAATGTTTTTTTGTTTGTCTAGGATTTAAGAGATTTCCTGTTGCTTTTCAATAGCACGGGCAATGAGAGGAGCTTTTCTTGCTAATCCCTCTAGGGTGATTTCACCTTGTTCATACATTCTAAACAACGGGAAGCAAACCTCAAATCCAAGCGGGGAAATCTGTTGCGCTTGCGAGGTGTTTCTGAGATTTCGGCAGCTACAGGGTAAACTAACGCCCCAACCGATTATGTAACCTATCTGATCGAGAAGTATCAATAATGCGAGTTCTGATTGATACCAATGTCATTCTTGATTTTCTACAAGAACGAGAGCTATTTGTGGAAAACGCAGCAAGATTATTTGAGCGTATTGATGCTGGGGAAATTCAGGGATTTATCGCATCAACGACAATAACTAACATTAGTGGATAGGATGCACAAAATTAGCATTCAGGTCTTGATTCAGCAACGCCTTTGACACTGGCAATGATTTGTCCGATGTCTTGAGGAGTGGCACCTGTTGCCAACAGCGAGGGGATAAGCAATTCCAGTGAAACCGACGGATCGCCATTTTCAGCTTTGGCAATCCGAGGTTGACTAGAGCCGATTTTATTGGCCAGTTCACTTTGAGTCATTATCTTCTGCCGCTGACTTTTCAAACTTTTGCTAAGAGCTAGTTTGATTTCAACAAGGATAATCTCTTCGGGCGTTAACTCTAAAAAGTCGGAAACGGTTCCGATTTTCCAGCCTTTTGATTCCAAAAGCCCTTTTTTAGTCTCTTCCATCCTCTTATTCCTGCTGATCAGTATCGTATTTACTCAAGCGTTTCTTACAAACCTCAATTACACTTTTGGGTGTTGCTCTTGTTGTCTTATTAAACACCTCAATAATCAAGATTGCATCTTCATCAATTCGATAAATAATCCTCCAATTTTTATCGATGTCTCTAATGCGTAGCTCATGACAATGATAGCCTACACTTGGCATAGGACGCGAATGTGGCAAACCAAGGGGTTCGCCTTCCTGTAGTTGCCTGAGTAAGACACCTGCTTCGATCCGTGCTTCTAAACTGAAAGGTGGGGTCTTGATCTCACCATGCAGCCAAGCTAAAGGTTTGCTTTGATCAGCCATGATGTGTTTATATCATATCTGATGTACTAAAATATGGCAATCGCCTCACTACTATCTAACAATTCAAAGGTGGCGGAGCGACAAAATATGAACAGTGAACCTACTTTGAGCAACTCTCAAACTGATTGGTAATCAGGCTCTTCGTTACCCTTTATGCTAAATCAACATACAAGATGCCAAGATAACATACTTCTAACCCAAAAATTCCGAAAGTTTCTAAAGCCATAGCCTCTCCGTTTTATTAGTTTAAGTTTATTGTTGATTCCCTCCACCACCCCATTCGTTGTCCTTCGCTCGAAATAACTAATGATTTCTCCAAACCAGTTTCGGATTGTTTGACAACTCTTGGTAAAAACACTGGAGGATTTTGCCAACCATTCCGAGATGGATAGCAGTCCTTCTGTCGGATTC
>NZ_JASJFB010000750.1:0-3714 GCF_030065455.1 Microcystis sp. M53602_WE12
TATGGGAGTGGTCGGGGGGAAAATTCCTGGACTTTTTCCCTGAAAATTAGGTAATTTACCCGATGAAAATGGGTAAAACCCCACACCCCACACCCCACACCCTACACCCTGCCCCTAGGAAAAACTTTTTCAGCAGACCCTTACTAGAAACCAGTTTGAGGGACAAGTATAATTACTCACTTGTATAAATGAGATGCTCCCTGGGGAATGGGGAAGTGGGGAAGTGGGGAGTATTTTCGGTGATCAGTAAACAGTGAACAGTGAACTGAAAACTCACATCTGATAACTGATAACTGATTCAAGGCTGACTCCTAACCCGACAAAAAACTTTTTGCCGCAAACCCTAAGTTAAATAAGCGATAGTTACCCCCGAACCTCCCTCATTTGGGGGTGCTAATTGAAAGCGTTTTATCTGGGGATGACGGGATAAAAAATCGTGAACACCTTGACGCAATTTCCCCGTACCTTTACCGTGAATAATCCATAATATGCCCGATGGGGTGGCGCGGGTGATCGCCTGTTCGATATCCGTTTCTGACTCTGCCACCCTGGAACCGCGAATATCGACAGTATTATTAGCAGTACGAATTAAAGGAGTCTCCTGGGGTTTTGTGGGAGTTTGGGGCAAATTTTTGGCAGGTTTTGGCGCAGTTTCCACTTTTTGACCATCCAAAGACTCAATCTGATCTAAGGGTAGGGTCATCTTCATCATACCGAAACGCAGGGAAATCTCCTCTGATTCCGGTGAAATTGCTAAAACTTCGGCAGTTTGTCCCAAATTGGGCAAGCGCACCCTTTCCCCCACTTGCGGACGATAATTAACCTTAGTTTTTTCCGTTTTCGGTAATAACCTTTCTGCGATCGCAGTTAACTCCTCTGTGGCTTTTTGGGCATCTCTACCGGTTTTTGTTCCTGATTGCAACTGGCGAATAACGTTATTAATCTCTGCTTTTGCCGATAGTAAAGCCTTTTGTATCTCCTGCTCCTGATAACGCTTTAATTCTCGCTCTCTCTCCTGTAGAGAATTGGCCCGCGTGGAAACTTCTGTATAAAATTTCTCCGTTTGTTGGAGTAATTGACTAGCTTCCTTAGCTTTTGACTCCTGTTCTCGTCTTTGCGCTTCCAAACCAGCAATTACTTGATTTATCTCCTCCGATAACCCCCCCAGATGATTTCTCGCTTCGGCCACAATTTCGGGACTTAATCCCAAACGCTGGGCAATAGTTAAAGCATTAGAACGCCCCGGAATGCCCCATAATAGTCGATAAGTGGGGGAAAGAGTGCGATCATCAAACTCTACCGAGGCATTTTCAAAGCGAGAATCTCGATACTTTAACGCTTTTAATTCCCCGTAGTGAGTGGTAGCCACTGTCAGTAAACTATGATCGGCGAGGTATTGTAAAATAGCGATCGCTAAAGGACTTCCCTCAGCCGGATCCGTACCTGCTCCCACCTCATCGAGTAAAACCAAGGAACGAGAATTTAAAGCCGCTAAAATGCGAACAATCCGGCGAATGTGACCCGAAAAAGTCGATAAA
The DNA here is from genome assembly GCF_030065455.1 of Microcystis sp. M53602_WE12. Lineage (NCBI taxonomy): Bacteria > Bacillati > Cyanobacteriota > Cyanophyceae > Chroococcales > Microcystaceae > Microcystis > Microcystis sp. M53602_WE12. The sequence goes on from NZ_JASJFB010000750.1 coordinate 1,539, forward strand.
CTCTGTTGCAAAGACTGTTCATCCCCGATATCGGCTAAAACGTGATCGAACCAGGGTATCTCTACCGGTTGCCGCGCTGGAATAAACAGGCCCGCTTTCGCCATTAAAGCCGCTAATCCGAGGGTTTTTAAAGTAACGGTTTTTCCGCCGGTATTTGGTCCGGTGATGGCAACAACGCGAATTTCTGGGCTAATCTGCACATTTATTGGTACGACCTCCCCCCCCTGTTCGTGGTGTTTTTGCCACCAGAGCAAAGGATGACGCAAATTCCGCAAAGTAATCGTTTCCGAACCATCGATAAAGTGGGGGGGATTACCCTCTAACCATAAACTGTAACGGGCCCTAGCGGTGGCCAGATCGAGCCTAGTAGCGATCGCTAGTAAATATTCTAAGTCCTCAAAGGCTTCGGCGATCAGATTACTTAACTGCCGCAGGATTTTTTCTTCTTCGATTTGTTCCTGACGACGATATTGCCGCAGTTGATTGCCTTGGTCAACGATAGAGTGAGGTTCAATGTAAAAAGTCGCCCCTGTGCTGGAAGTATCGTGAATTATCCCCGGTATTTGCTCTTTTTGCGCTGCTTTGACGGGAATCACCCAGCGGTCGCTTCTTTGGGTAATCACCGCTTCTTGGATAGCACCGCCCTGTTTTTGCATGATATCCTGCAATTTTCGGTAAATTCGCTCTCTAATCACCTTCATTTGTCCCCGAATTTCGCGTAATTGGGGACTAGCGCGATCGGATATGCGGCCATCTTCATCGATACAACGGTGTATTTCCTGTTCTATCTCTGGATAGGTGCGAATTTCGGCTACTAACTCCTTTAAAACTGGTATATCTTCCTGTTCGTCAATTAAACGCCGTAAACGTCGCACTCCCGCTAAAGTCGTGGCAATATTTAAAAGTTCCTGTCCCGATAATAAACCCCCCAGATGCGCCCTTTCTAGGGCATCGCCGATGTCGCTAATCCCATCAAAGGAAAGACGACTATCTAATTTTTGTTCTAAGCTATAAACTTCTTTGGTTTGGCAGAGTAGGTTTAAACTTTCCTCTTTGCTTTCTGGTAACGGCAATTGACGAATTGCGATCGCACCGAGTTTAGTCGCTGCAAAAGTAGCTAGGTGTTGACATAGCCGCGGCCATTCCAATAATTCTAGGGTTTCGTCTTGAATCAATTTTGTAGTTTTTTATAATACGCTTTGTATTTCTAGTCTAACCGGATTTGGTCTGATTTTTACAGGAGTGGGGTGTGGGGTATGGGGTGTGGGGAGATGGAGGGATTTCAACTAATACCCCAAAACCCCAACTCCCCAAAACCCTAACACCCAACCCCTAATCTGTATCTAAATTCCTTTCTGGAGAGAGAATTGTACCTGTTTAAATTCTTGTTTTAAACGTTGTTTGAGTTTGTCGGGGATGGGACGGGAACCGTAGGCGGTATAATAACCAGCTAGAGAGTTTAAGGCTGTTTGCATAGTAGTGAAAGAACGCAAACCCCCAGATTTTTTATCTCGTCGGTAGAGGGAGATGTAATCGTTGATTTGTTCCTTTGCTTGCGACTCAACTGCCGCTTTATTCGGGTCATCTTTGACTAAATCAAGGGCTGTGGTTAAAGTTTCAATCACCGTCAGGGTATCCTGTCCATAATTGCCGGTTAACCGCGAACTACTAGAACAACCCATCAATCCGATGACCAGGACGAGAACCAAAGCTAATAAGCGAGAAATGTAAGGTTTTAGAGACATATTTTCAACACCATAAGTTAATCCCAAGTCACCTTATCCTATCAGGAAACCGTGACCAGTTCCCCAGGAGAGTCAACTGGCTGCAAAAATCAGGGGTCAACTGGCGGGTAAATAGCCCAAATATAGGCTTTTTGGGCGGTAAAAGCCCTATTTTTGCCTAAAAGTTGCGATGCCATCAACCCGGAGGGAGTTGATTCTGGACTAATTCGGGCTGCGATCAGGCACTGGTGGCGGTTTCAGGATCGATCGAGATTGGATCTTGCGATCGATTAATCTAGAAGATAAGTAGGTAGGTGTTAAAAGTTGTCAGACACCCCCCTTATCAAGCTGTCCTTTAGTCACATCTTTCTTAACATTTCAAACCTTTGTAGCACAAGGCTTTCAAGACTCGGTTAACAATTTGTAATATTCCTTGTTGACACCCTTACTGA
>NZ_JASJFB010000859.1:0-10459 GCF_030065455.1 Microcystis sp. M53602_WE12
GGGAGAGTGAAGGAACTCAATCCCCCGGAGAAACCCTGCGGCTAAAGTCGGGAACTTGTCGCGATTATGCTTGGTTGATGATCGAAGCTTTGCGAAGATTGGGTTTAGCCTGTCGTTTTGTCAGTGGCTATCTCTACGATGCTGCCCTCGACGGTGGTGAAGTGGGGATGACTGGCTCTGGTGCTACCCATGCTTGGTTACAGGTTTATCTACCGGGGGCCGGTTGGCGTAATTATGATCCGACTAATCAAATTACCGCCGGCTTTGATTTAATTCGAGTGGCGATCGCTCGTCATCCCGGTCAAATCATACCTCTTTCTGGTTCTTGGTTTGGTGATGCCGATGACTATTTATCTATGGATGTTAAAGTGACCATTCGCAAGCTGGGGACGCTGCCAGATTTTGATCCGAGGGAATAGGTTGAATTTCGGGTTTTTCCTTGACCGGCGATCGGTTTCTGACTCCCCCAAAGGAAAACTTACTACTTCACTATTAGGATAACTGCTAAGGTGTTCGTAATTTAAAGCGAATATTCCCGTTAGGTTTTAGCATTTTTATCGATTTTTGTCAAGATATATTTGACACAATTTATTAGAAAAAGGGTTTCTAAAAGAAACCCTTTTTCTGCTTTCCAACTAATCCTATTTGACCTAATAGGTAAGGAATAAGAGTAGGGCTAATTCATGAATTAGCCCTACTTTTTTAGGTTCCAACTAATCCTATTTGACTTAATAGGTAAGGTCGAAAGGAACCGAAGCGTCACGCCAAGGCGATTCAAGGGTTTCCAACTAATCCTATTTGACCTAATAGGTAAGGAAAGAACGGTTATATGTCAAAATATACCGTTTCTAAACTGTTTCCAACTAATCCTATTTGACCTAATAGGTAAGGTGGGGTTTCCGGTCATTACGAACCCCGAGGCGATTGCGTTTCCAACTAATCCTATTTGACCTAATAGGTAAGGGATAAGGGTAGGGCTAATTCATGAATTAGCCCTACTTTTTTAGGTTCCAACTAATCCTAATGTGTAATTAATTTTGCTTAGGTAATTAACTGTAAACGGGATTATTTCGGCCAAAGTTTTTGAAATTTTCCCGCTTGACCATTATTCTCGTCTAGAAAACCTAGAAAATAAGCACAATCATCAGAGTCATCGGGAAAAATTGTTAATAATTCTAGGTATTGATGATTATTTTTGGGATACATTCGATGCCAAAGACAACCAACTTGATTGATATTTTTTGTTACTATTCCTGTCACCGAGGTTTTATAGATACTTAAATTATCCAATTTTTGATAGGCTTTGTGAAGCCATTTTATGGCTAGGGAATCATCTTTATCTTCGGCAATTCTTCCCCAAACCTCGACATTTTTAGGATGCCAACTTTCTCGCCAGTTAGCACTATTATCGGGAGTTCTGAGGATATTTTCTTGTAAGGACATCCATTGTTTAGCAATAGTGCGAACATCTTTGATAAAGGGATGAACATGAGTTAAATCTCTGACTTTATTATCGTTAATTAAAGAACTTTTATTCCCCCATTGCCAATGACAGCCAATTAAGGGTTTATTGGGATAATAATCCTCATAGAAAATACTATGATCTGCTCGTCGCCATGATTTACCAAATCCTCCTAATAACATGGCAAAACGAGTGAGAAAACAAATTAATTTTTTTAAGCATTCTTGCTGGTTTTCGGGGAGAGATTGGGATTGGGTGAGAATCCAGCGCAATTCTCCTGTTACTGTGTAGGTGGGTTCCTTGTAACCCTTGGCAAAGGTTCCTAACTCTAGAGATTTGACACAAAAATCGACCGCTAGTAAACCTTGGGTTGCTTCTCCGTCAATTCCTCCAAATAGCTGATTAACTAACTTTTCGGCATTTTTAGCATCAGTTAAACCGCCAAAAATACGCAAGGCATGACCGCGAATTGCTCCTCGAAAAATATTGGGTCGAAATTCCCTTGCACCATCGAGGCTTTTAGGAGCCATTCCTTGGCCTTTCAGAAAACATTTATATAAAGGTTCTTTTGAAGGTTTAATGTCTTTTGGTAAGCCATAACCGCTACTAACACGGCATCCTAGACCAGATTCTAAAGCTCTTTCCCAGATAGTCCAAATCTCCTCCCAATCGGGTTGTTCTATTGAGGTAGAAATGCCAAATTTTAGGTTAGGTTGATAGAGAGAAATTAAAGCAAAACCACTTTCTCCACTGGGTTTTTGTCGAGTGTTTGGGGTTTTTACTTGCCATCCCTGTTGCGGGTGAACAATATCTAAAAGATTTTCCGTCCAATCATTAACGGGATAACCGCCATGGAAGCGCAAAAGACTAGGGTTATCGCTATCTTTTTCGAGGTGATAACGTTGTTTTTGTTCGGGGGTGCAAGCTTGACAAAAGGCTCCTTTCATGCTGGAACCGGGATAAAATGGTATGCCATAAGCACCCATTACAGGCCGAATTATTCCTTCATCTTGTCCCCCATTAGTGACAAATCGCCACGATATTTGATATTCTTTGGTTTTTACTTCTTGACCAAATTGGGGAGGATTTTCATCGACTCGTTCTATCCATTCTTTTACCCATTTTTGGCTATCATTTTCATCTTTTTTAGAGTCAATATATTGTAATTGCGATCGCCCTTTGGTTTGTGCGCGAAACATCAGGGGGATTTTGTCACCAATATCGGGAATATTAACCATATAATTTATCGTTCCTTTGTTCCTTTATATCTTTGAGTCCACCAAACTAAACAATCGCATAGTTGCGTTAAAACAGCGAGGGTAATTCTCTGGTCTTCTAGCTTTAATTCCCAGAGTTTTTCTGCCATTGCTTGAACAGATTCGGTATCATTTACCTGTACGGTATCGTTAGGGATAGGAATCCCCGCTTCTGCCATGGTTTCGACTAATTTATCCCAAGTTTCTTTCCAGTATTTTGCCTTATTGGTTTCCTTGGATTGTAAGCGCAGATGTTCACCCCAGAATCTTTCTAGTCCATAGGAAACGGATTCACGCATTTTAAAAGATTGATTGAGAGAATCTCGGTCTCGTAGTTTGGCAGCGAGAACTAATTTCTGAGCAATGCGATCGAGATTGTATTCTTTCCAAGCCATAATATTAGATAAAATGTAATTATTGATTGGCGTAGTTTAAAATAGTAACTTGGCAACGACCGAAACCGATGGATTCTAATCCTCCGAAATATAATTCTTTTTGGTTTACCGATTCTCCAAAAGGTTGCCATCCTGTTTCTTTGCAAGCAATGGGAAAAACTAAAATACTACCCACGGGTAAAGCTTCCACATTGAAAAAAGCTCCTTTTTCTGTATCCACTTTTTTCTGATCTTCTAGTAGTTTAACCCGGCTTTGTCGGTAGAGTGCCATATCGTGCAGCATGGATATATCGTTATCATTAACGACGACTAATTGAGAAGCTTTTAAATCCGCTTGCGGGGGAATCCACGAAGAAAGCTCCTCTAAGTGTTCAATTTCGAGAAATCCTAAGTTAAAAAATAAAACTTTGCTATTGCGGTTAACTCCCTGCACTACTCGCGCTTGTAAACTAGGGGAAGCAGTATAGGGATTGGGTACTTTTGCAGACATTCCCGTGATTTGTTTATAGCGTTTTAATAATAGGGGAGAAGTAACCCAAACTATCGGCTGCCCCGGACAAAATACCGGCAACCAAACGAGGGAAGCATATTCAAATTTAACTTTTGCTTCGGTGGTTCCTCCGTCTTCTTGTCCTGGGATTGTTTCGTGTCCGTACCATGTACGTTTTTCATCTATATTGTTCATATCGGCACGAAAACGGCCGCGAATAGAACTACCAGGGATAATTGCTGTTTGGGTGAATTGGTCACGAAAAATGAGGTTAAGATTACCCGTTTCTTCTCCTGCGGTTGCTCCCACATGAAGGGGTGCTAAGGTTTCAAGTATGCCATAACTTTTGTGATACATTTTTTGGTAAAAGTGAGTATTTTAGATGCTTAGAGATTATTCTAAACTAGGTTAATATTAATGTCAGAATTTTCTAAGATTTTGTTAATATTTGATCGTGGTATTTAGGCTATTAGGACAGCACAAAGCTAAGTAGGTGGGTGGAATTAAATATAAAATGAACGTAGGTTGGGTTGAAGCATGAAACCCAACGCCCGCATGGGTTACGCTACCGCTAACCCATCCTACAAATAATTGTGCCTACCTACTTAAGTAGGTGGGTGGAATTAAATATAAAATGAACGTAGGTTGGGTTGAAGCATGAAACCCAACGCCCGCATGGGTTACGCTACCGCTAACCCATCCTACAAATAATTGTGCCTACCTACTTATAGGTTTATTCCTAATCAATTGCAACACCCTTTAATAATTCATCGATTTCTTTAGCCATTTCCTCTGTGTAAGGAGTGAGAGAAGAAGGGTTTTTAAAGGCATCTTCTACCAAAAAATCTAAAAACATACGCAGCATTTTATTTTTGCTAATTTTTGAGCTTTGATTATTACCACTTTTTCAATAATCTAATAAAGCTTTTCGGGGAAATCTAGTTTTTAGTTTTGCCATAGCTATCACTTATGCTCGTCTCATTTACCCTACTCAATAATTATAGGCTTTATTTGGCAATATTTTCTAAGGGTAAGGCTAATCCGCAGCCCCAACGTTTGAGAGAAACCCCTTCGGTGGGGAACCAAGATTCCTGCCAATTTTGCCAAGATGGTAAGGGGTTTTTTAAGCGATAAACTGTTCCTGCGGGAACTGCATAACGTCCCCTAGATAAGCGCTTAACTTTATCTTTTCCTCCGAATCGATAACGATAGGTTATTGGTCTTTCGGTGTTGAGGGTTTCTAATTGCCAATCACTGGGATTGCGAGTTGATAGGCGATTTGTTCCCCAGATTGCGGCAGTAATGAGGGCAAAATATTGACCGACATCTTGATTAAATAAAGTTTGGAGATGGCTGCTTAGTTCAAGTGATTTAACTTCCACTAGATGGGATTCCCCACCAAAGCGATACCAGCCATTTTCTAGGGGTTGATTAGCTAAATAAACTAGACAAGCATCTGGATGTAACTGAACGGCATTTTCGAGGAATAATTCTCCAGTTTTTACCTTTCTTTGCTCCTCTAACAAACGCGGATGGAGATGGGGATGATATTGCCACGGAGAACCATAGGCTTTTTGAGGATTATACCATTGGTTGATAGGAATCCAACTATCTCGATCGAATTTTCCCTCAATTTGTTTACTGTCTTTCTCTTGCCATTTTTCTTGCCATGTTAAGGTGTGTTGAATTTTTCCATTGTCGTTATTTTCTTGGTCTTGAAAATAATTTGCGAGGGGTTTTTTAGCCAGATAAATAAAGGGAGTGGGGACAAAAAAGTTATCTGGTTGTTCACTGTTTGCCCAAAAAGGGCCGGCAATTTGTAAATCGCGAATATTGGTGGGATTGCTGTGAGCAAATAGTCCCGAAACTGTGGCAGCAGTGGGGGGAAAACGATTTCCTGAACGTCCAACTAGATTTTCTGGAGACAGAAACGGACCGGCGCTACCGTAGAGAAATCCCAAAGGTTTAATTATGATCAGATATTGCAGCATTTTTCTATGTTTAGGTGAGATGATTGACCACTTTTGAGAGGTTAATTACCCAGTTATTTCTATCTTGGTGAGAGGTGGTATCAATGGGTATATTTTGATTAAAATAAAGGTTAAAAACTGCATTGGCAATATCGTGATTATCATCGGTAAAAGCGCGGCGATTTTCTAAAGTTGCTATATCATTATAGAAATGTGTCCAGTTTTTTCCTTCACTGCGATCGCAATAACTATCGAGGATATCTTTTAAGTTTTCCCAGGGACAAACCCACTCTAAATAGTTACCACTGTTAAAAAGAATTCGCACCGCGAGACGATTTTTACCTTGATTTTTAGCGGATTTTTCTGCTTCTCGACATTGTTGTAATATGTCACGCTGAGGAACTCCTGAAGCTGCCCAAACGAAACCGACGCTAACAGTTATATCCTGAGAATAACCGTGTTTTGGCCAGATTTCCCGATGAAATTGATCAAACCAATATAGACAATCTTGTAGGGTTAATTTTGGTTCTGATTTTTGTGGAAACAAAACCCCTAGAAAGTCATCTCCTCCTCCATAAATAATGCGACCAAAGTTAAGATAATTTTCTAGTTCTTCTCCCCATTGTCGCATTCTTTGACTAAATTCTTTTCTTGAGGATATGGACAGATTTTTTAGGTAATTTCCCATCCCGTCACCGTCCCCTTGAAACCATCCTGTATAGGATTTTTCCTCGTAGCGATTTAGTTCCACAAATTTTTTAGGAAGTTCTAGGTTTAAAGGCTTGCCAATATCATATAATGTAATCATTCTTTTGACTAATTCGGGAATGCTAAGACGTTCGGTTTCATCGAGGATAGCATTAGAAAGTTTTTGACTTAATTGTTGATAAAATTCAGTGATTTGCTGATTTTGTTGGGAAATACTAGAATATAAAGGATGGGTTTGATCCGTCATTCCATACCAAACAATGGCATCGGAACCCGATAAGCTAGAACTTTCTCCTTGCCAATTAATTCCCGTCCAATCTCGTTGATATTTTTTCTGTTGCAGACTTTTAAACGCACAATCGATCGAGTCCTCTTGCGCCCAGAAGAATTCCCAAGTATGATTAATCCATAGGTTCCATTCTCGTCGCCAAGTATAATTGTATTGTGGTAAATTTTGTTCAATCCAAACCCGACACTTATTAACCACTTTTTGCCATGCGTCATCGAAGACTTGTTCGGCCTCTTTTTCGGGAAAATTACCCGCGATTAAGATTTGGTTGGGAGTTCCTCTTTTAACGTCAATTAAAGCGGGAGAAATAAGGCTACACCCAGGATATTTACCCGCTGCCTGACAGATAGCATCGGCAAGATAGGATAATAAAAAAGAACCACCGTACAAGTCCCTTAGTTTACGCGATTTTCCGATGAATCCTTGCACAGGAGCAAAGGTAATTACAGTATAGTTCATTTTATCTTTACCGTCCTCGATAAAGTTTAAATTCCTGAAGATTAATAAGATTTCTGTAGGTAGAATTCCCGTATTGAGTCAGGAGAATTGGCCAGTATTGTTGAACGGCCATTCCGACAAGTATTCCCAAAGTTATAGGCATGGAATAAACTAGCTTAATCTCTTGATAGTTTTTTTGTTGAGCGATATTGATAGTTTTAAAGATTTCTCTAGAATATTGTAGCCAATCTTCATTTTTTTCAATTGTACCACTGCCTTTACTTTTCAGATAAATTAAATCGCCGTAGTTTTCAATACTCTGATCATTAAGATTAATTTTATGGGAAGAAACATCGATGGCTATAGTTACTCTATCTTGACCTTTTTCGGTGACAACACGCTCAAATTTTTCGTATTCCTTAATATCTTCTTTAAGTTTGCGATCGCTAATTTCCACCACAGGATAATAACTATCAGAAGATTTATTATATTGAAAGATTTTTACTCCTTCGGTAGCGAGAATAGTGCCGACCATAATAGCGACGCTAATCGGACCGATATAGGCAAGATAAATAATAGTATTTTGGGGAGTTTTTTTCTTAAGTTTCTCTAGATTATAGCGTAGTATTTGCAGAAAAGCTCTCAGCATTTCTTGATCATAAATATCACAGGAGTAGTTAAAAATTAAATCTGTTTCGCTAATATTGAGATACTGGTCAAGATTATTTTGATGATCTTTGTATTTATTTTCTGTTTCGATGATATTAAAAAGCGATTGCAGAGCCTTATTACTATCGGCAGGATTAGCAATTTTAATCACTATCGGTAGAGGAATCGCCTGATGTTTATAGAGGTCGTATTTCTGAGATTCTAGCCAGATACCGATGATAACTAGAGCCAAAGTAATCAGAAAAATTAGATAATATCCCTGGCCAAATTGATCGGCAATTAGTGCTAAAATAGCGGCGATGGCTAATGCTGCATTGGTGAGGGGATTAAAGATAATATTATAGGGATATTGACGCAGATTACCCAGGACATTTTTAAGAGATTTCAGCATAATTTTACTAGAGATTTAGGGCATAATATCGAGAAGACACAGAGACAATTCGGGAAAAACTGCCGAACTAATGCGCTCATAAAGACGATATAATTTTTGTTGATATTCATCACCTTCTAGCTGATAAATAGTCAAAGTAGGCTGTTTGGGTTTACCGATAAAAGAGATGCCACCCAATCCACGAAAATCGACAATCCAATATTCAGCAATACCTAAAGATGAGTATTCTTCAACTTTGCGTGCATAATCATCTTGCCAATTACTACTAACCACTTCTACCACTAATTTAATTGCTTGGGAGCTAGTTAAAATTGCTTGTTTTTCCCAGAGAGGTTCGGTGCTAAAGTCCACTTCATCCAAAATGATGACATCGGGACGTAAAGCAGTAGCTTGACCCGATTCTGGACGGAGCAAACAGTTTTTAGGAATTGTCCAGGGTAGATGTAATCGCAAGATTTCTCCCCACAGTCTTCCTGCGATTTTTCCCGCTACGGATTCCTGAAGTCCAGTGGGTTCCATGTCTCGCAACTCCCCGTCAATTAATTGATAGCGTGGGTCATCTCCATACTGGTTTAAAAAGTCTTCAAAAGTGAATAATTTAGGAGATAGGTAGGTCATGATTTTTATCGGATTAGACCTAAAGCTTGTTGTTGTTATCCATGATACTGATTGCTCGCCAGAATCGGGGGATTTTGGGGGTTAAAAAATCCTTAAAAAAAACTCCCACCCCCGCTACCCTCCTTAATCAGTAGCTAGACAATTAATTACAGATAATTACTTAAGCAAAATTAATTACACATCGAGAGGCGGAAACTGTACGCTAAAGTAGTAGAAAGGGTCAATCCTCAAGAGGATGATGTGCGCTTCTATGGGATTTCCGAAGAAGCTGTCTCTAGATTATTGGTGATGGGAGGTTCTCCTCCTCAACCACCCCCAAATCTCTACATCATCTAGCTTGTCCCCTAACTCTTGACTGAAAATCGATGCACCCCCTCCCCGACCTAAAACCCCGATTCTCTGGTTGAGGTGCGTCGATTGCTCTCCCAGTCAGGGTTCTACCCTTTGGTATCGGGACTTTTACCCCCCCCGGGACCACTTTTTAACCCTCTTTTTGCAGGTGCGTCGATTTGGGGGTCTGTCTTCCCCTCTCGATGAGACTTTCCAAGGGGTACTCCTTACCTATTAGGTCAAATAGGATTAGTTGGAAACACAAAAGTTCGGAATGCCGAATACCAGACTACGACTCCTTACCTATTAGGTCAAATAGGATTAGTTGGAAACGACTCATGAGGTCCAAGGCCTTATATATAACAATATCCTTACCTATTAGGTCAAATAGGATTAGTTGGAAACCCTCGTTCCCAGTGAGTCTGGAAAGGGTGGCCCCTCCTTACCTATTAGGTCAAATAGGATTAGTTGGAAATCTACACAATCAATGACTTTTTCCCATAACTCTTTACCTTACCTATTAGGTCAAATAGGATTAGTTGGAAACTCTGGATAATTTTGTTGGCAAAAATCTAGGATTTTTTCCTTACCTATTAGGTCAAAGAGGATTAGTTGGAAACTAGAAAAGTAGGGCTAATTCATGAATTAGCCCTACTCTTACTGCTTGCCTATTAGGTTAAATAGGATTAGTTGGAAACTTAAAATAGGCGGCTTGCTCGTTAAGATTTCGTAAACCTTACCTATTAGGTCAAATAGGATTAGTTGGAAACATTTTTGATGGCGGCTTGCTCACCATCGAGAGTTGACCTTACCTATTAGGTCAAATAGGATTAGTTGGAAACTAAAAAAGTAGGGCTAATTCATGAATTAGCCCTACTCTTACTCCTTACCTATTAGGTCAAATAGGATTAGTTGGAAACATTAGAGTCAATTTTCGTGAAATCAATATCAATTCCCTTACCTATTAGGTCAAATAGGATTAGTTGGAAACACTTAAAGCGTTCACCAAAAAAATCAGAGGATTCGTCCTTACCTATTAGGTTAAATAGGATTAGTTGGAAAACTTAATTTCGCCATTTATTTTTACCTTTTGATCCTTACCTATTAGGTCAAATAGGATTAGTTGGAAACTAAAAGAGTAGGGCTAATTCATGAATTAGCCCTACTCTTACTCCTTACCTATTAGGTCAAATAGGATTAGTTGGAAACGAATAAAAACGCAATCGTCAAAGGCTTGCTTAATAGTTGCCTTACCTATTAGGTCAATAGGATTAGTTGGAAACTAATCGGGAACCTCTACAGGAAAATAACCAGCATCGGCTATTTCTTCCTTACCTATTAGGTCAAATAGGATTAGTTGGAAACTAAAAAAGTAGGGCTAATTCATGAATTAGCCCTACTCTTACTCCTTACCTATTAGGTCAAATAGGATTAGTTGGAAAC
>NZ_JASJFB010000007.1:0-4511 GCF_030065455.1 Microcystis sp. M53602_WE12
GACTCGTAGGGTGCGCTCTTCAATAGCGTAACGCACCAATTTAATAATAGAGGTGGTGCGTTACGGCGAATTATTAATTTTGGTTTTTTGACTAAATTGATAGCCGCCTAACGCACCCTACACTCTACGGACTACTGATTAACTAGAAATTTGGGAAAAGATTAATAAAGGGTTTTTTATTTTTCCAGCGATAGGTATTAAAATCTCGATTATCAATTGATAAGATACGTCCATTTCCTAACTCTTCTGCTAAGATAACTAGGGAGGCATCGGCTAAGTCCATTGGCAGACTTTGATATTGTTTCATAAGGTCTTGAATTCTTTCTAGATGAGTATTTTCAAGGTGAAATAATAGAAATTTTTGGGGATGTCTCTCAAATACGTTCATTAATTTTATTTGTTTTTCAACTCCTGTATAGAGATTTGGAGAACGTTGTAAAAGAAGATGACAACTTTCTGTTAAAACACACCAAGTTGTAATTAGGGGTTGAGAAGAATACTGTGCTAAGGTTTGCTGTGCTATTAGATGATATTGATCTTTATTGTTAAATAAAGCCACCCAGAACCCAGTATCAACGATGATCATATTTAGCTTTTAATCCTTCTTTGAGAACGGATTTATAATTAGTAGAAAGGTCTGATTCTGCACTAATACAACCGATTAATCCAGATTCTTTTAAAATGTCTAGGGTACTTTGAGCTTCAGGGTTTATTTTTGCTGCAATCTCTGGCTTTTTTGCTAAAGAATAGCGTTTTTTTAATAACTCAATAAAATCAATCAGTAAGTTTTGTGCTTCTTCAGGTAATTGGTTAATATCTTGTTGAATTTGTTCTAAGTTAATCATTAATTGTCCTCCGTTAAGGTTTTTAAATAGGCTGCTAATCTTTAAGCGACTGTTTCTGACATTTAAACCTCCTGATTTGTTTCCGACTGTCCCCTGTTACTTAATCGATTAATATCAATTCCAATGCTTGATTAATAATTTTATTTTTATCAATCATAGCTTCAATTTCTTCTGGTTGATATATACCCTCAAAAGCTTCTAATGCCGCTTGTCTTAAAGCTGAAGAATAAGCATCATCTAAGGTTTCTTTTAATTCTTCTATTGTTAGATAATTTCCTCCAGTTTTACGTCGTTGATTAATGCGTTGAATCTGTCGAACAGAATTAGAAATAGAGGTTTCCCATGAGCGTGTACTGCGTTTTTCTGCTTGCTGTTTAATCAGATGTAATAATACAATAATACTAAAGCTAAAAATCTTATTGAGCTTATCATCCTTGCTCATTTCTGTCATTTCCTCTACCAAGATTAAGGCATCGGGAACATTGCCAGCTAGTAATAGATTTTTTAACTCTAATAGTTCTTCCATTTTTTGCTTTTTTTACTGATTAACCTCTTAATTTAGTAATTTGTTCTGCATTTAAATTAACCGAAGTTGCTAGTTATAAGCTTCGCTAGTTCGATCCCCCTAAATCCCCCTTAAAAAGGGGGACTTTGAGTCTGGTTCCCTCCTTAAAAAGGGAGACTTTGAGTCTGGTTCCCTCCTTAAAAAGGGAGACTTTGAGTCTGTTTCCCTCCTTAAAAAGGGAGACTTTGAGTCTGGTTCCCCCCTTTTCAAGGGGGGCTAGGGGGGATCGAACCTAGAAATCAAATTTAGCCTTTTTTATGATCCTTGCCCTCCTTTTTGTCACTAAATCCCACTTTATCCCACAAAAATTATTGTATCAGAAAATCCAAAATGGCCACAAATTCCCACAGACAAAACCAAAGTGAACATCTAGATTGTAAGAATCACTTAGTTTTTGGGATTTTTATCAGGTTATGAACAAGATACTAGCTAATTGTATCAGCTTAGGGATCGGATTGGGTGCGATCGGGGTCGCTTTCCCCGCACAGGCCGCCTCTTTTCAGGGGTTAGGGTTCTTACCGGGTAGTTTCGGTAGCTATGCTTTTGGAGTATCAGCAGATGGGTCTGTTGTTGTTGGTTTCAGCAATGGTGCTAATGGTCAGGAGGCATTTCGTTGGACACAACAGACGGGGATGGTAGGACTAGGGGACTTACCGGGGGGGATTTTCAATAGCGTAGCTAATGGAGTATCAGGGGATGGGTCTGTTGTTATTGGTCAAAGCATTAGTGCTAATGGTACTGAGGCATTTCGTTGGACACAACAGACGGGGATGGTAGGACTAGGAGACTTACCTGGCAGAACTTTCAAGAGCATTGCTAATGGAGTATCAGCAGATGGGTCTGTTGTTGTTGGTAATGGAAGGGGTGCTAATGGTGGTGAGGCATTCCGTTGGACACAAGGGACAGGAATGGTAGGACTAGGGGACTTGTCTGGAGGTGGTGCCTTGAGTGAAGCTTATGGAGTATCAGGGGATGGGTCTGTTGTCGTTGGTAGAAGCACTAATGCTAATTTTGTTGAGGCATTCCGTTGGACACAAGGGACGGGAATGGTAGGACTAGGGGACTTATCTGGGGGTGGTTTCGATAGCCGTGCTGAAGGAGTATCAGTAGATGGGTCTGTTGTTGTTGGTCAAAGCATTAGTGCTAATGGAAAGGAAGCATTCCGTTGGACACAAGGGACGGGAATGGTAGGACTAGGAGACTTATCGGGGGGGAGTTTCTTTAGCGTAGCTTTTGGAGTATCAGGGGATGGGTCTGTTATTGTTGGTTATGGTAGTAGTGCTAATGGTCCAGAGGCATTTATCTGGAATAGTAGCCAAGGAATGCGGAGCCTAAAAGAGGTTTTAAGTAATGATTATGGTTTAAATTTAACGGGTTGGACTTTAAACGATGCGCGTGTAATTTCTGCTGATGGGTTAACGGTTGTGGGTTATGGAACTAACCCCAGTGGTAATATTGAAGCTTGGATTGCTCGTTTAAATCCGCAAAATAATCCATCTGTACCGGAGCCTAGTTCTATATTAGGGTTAGGGCTGTTTTCTTTGGTGGGTTTTTTGAGGAAGAAACGGTCATAATCTAACCTAACTTTGATGGGAAAGTCCATAAATTCCCTATTTTGGGGCATTTCAATCAGTTAGCATCTCAATCATTAGATAAAATGGCATCCTCGAAAGGGGGGCTTTTTTGTTGTTCGGATGTATCGATCGAGCTACAATAAAAGGGACTTCTCTAGGCGAAAATATGGCTACAGGCATCGATATTAGCGAATTTATTGT
This sequence comes from Microcystis sp. M53602_WE12, assembly GCF_030065455.1. Classification (NCBI taxonomy): domain Bacteria; kingdom Bacillati; phylum Cyanobacteriota; class Cyanophyceae; order Chroococcales; family Microcystaceae; genus Microcystis; species Microcystis sp. M53602_WE12. The sequence continues at coordinate 3,186 of NZ_JASJFB010000007.1, forward strand.
TGCTAGTCCGGATATTTGTAATGCTCGTCCCCGGATCGCGGGAACTAGAATCACGATTCAAAGTTTAGTCATGGATCATAAAACGGGAATGAGTGCCGAAGCGATCGCTAAGGAATATCCTCAGTTAAGTCTGGCTCAAATTTATAGCGCTCTAGCGTATTATCACGCGAATAAAGAACAGATAGAGGCCGATATCGATGCTTACCGAGCCGATTGTGAAGACTGGGAATCCCGATATCGAGCCGGTGAATTGTAATGAGTCAAATCCGTCTCTACCTTGATGAAGATGCGGGTCAACGCTCGGTCGTGGAAGCTTTGCGGAATCTGCGGTCAGTAAGGTATAGTCATTTCAATTAAAATTGAGAATATTAATCCCAGAGTTCATAAGGGTTTTGTCGGTATAGAGTGTATCAGACTTATCTGAAATGACTATAACTAATGATTTCGTTAGTACCAGAACCTAGTTCTATTTTAGGGTTAGGCCTGTTTTCTTTGGTGGGTTTTTTAATTAAGAAACGGTCATAATCTAACCTGACTTTAATGGGAAAGTCCATAAACTCCCTATTTTTAGTATTTCAATCAGTTAGCATCTCAATCATTAGATAAAAGGGCATCCTCGAAAGGGGGGCTTTTTTGTTGGTGTATAATGGCGATATATTCTGAAGGATTGAGGAATAACCGATGACTCATGCCAGACAAAGTTTATCATCTATCTATGAAGAAGATTATCAGCAATGGCTAGATGAGACAGTTTTATTGTTAAAAAATCGTCAAGTTGATAGTTTAGATTATGAGCATTTAATTGAGGAGTTAGAAGCTTGGGGAAGGGAACAAAAAAATGCGGTTGAGAGTTTAGCAATTCAAATAATACAACATCTTTTATTCTATCAGTATTGGTCAAGCGAACGAGAATATAACGAGCGACATTGGCGAGGTGAATTAATTGGTTTTCGGACTCAATTGGAATTAAGATTAACGACCAATCTCAGAAACCATTTATCTAATCGTCTCGATTATCTTTATGGTAAAGCCAGAAAAATGGCAGAGGTGAAAACGGATTTAAAATTACCATCAGAGAATCCTTATGCTTTAGCTGATATTTTAGACGAAGATTGGATTCCTGAAATTAGTTAAATAATTCTTCAGAAAATTTTAGCTAGGATGGAACCTAGTTTTTTAAGATAATTATTAATTTAAAATCTTGGCTCTTCGGTTTGTGTTATGCAATGGACGGGGATTATAAGGGATGTAACCCTTATATAGAAAGGCATTTAGCGATTTTTGTCAATTGTTTTTTATCTAGAGCGAACTAATCAATTAAGTCTC
>NZ_JASJFB010000557.1:0-1671 GCF_030065455.1 Microcystis sp. M53602_WE12
AATTAAAGCATATCTAAAGAGTTTTGAGTTAAAAGTTAAACTTCAAGTTTTCATTCAGGACAAATGTACTGGTTAACTAATTTTTTGGGGAAAATTAGTTAACCCATGATTATAACATATAATTAATTTGCAAGAGTTCTATTAAAACTATTTTTGATTTTATCAACCAGTTTCAAAGAAAGGGTGGTTTTACCAATTCCTTTTAAACCTAACACAGTAACCAAACGGTATTTCTCCGCAACTATCCAAGTTTCTAGATTATTTAATTCGGCAACTCTCCCATAAAATTGAGTTATTTCAGGAATATGACCTAAATCTAAATAAGGTTGATCGCGCTGGATTTCAGAGTGATAATTATTATTATTGAGGGAAAATGGATTATGATCACAAATATGAACATTATTAAAAGAGACTAAATCTCGTCCCATATTATTATTTATAAAGCTATGTTTCTTTAAAACTGCTCTAATATTTGATTTAGTAATATCTTCCCCTAAAACTTCTGACAAAATTTTCCATAATTCTGAAGCACTATCTCGAATATGACCTTCACTAAGATGAGATTCTTTGGCAACTTCTGAGTATTTGTAACCTTCTAAGGTCCCTTGCAAGATAGTTTTTTGAAGATAGTCTAGATGTTGATCTGTTTTGGCAAAAACCAACTCATCTAAGAGATTTAACACCGTATTAGATAGATTAGCTTGAAACATGGACTATAGATTAGGTAAGTTTTTTACTTATTTTAGCTGATATTTCCGATATTTCAGATCAATTGTTTGGCTGTAAGTTCCGACTTTTCCGACTGACTAAACTCAAGACTACGATGTATCCTAAGTAATTAAGCAGTTTCAAGGCTTTATTTAGGCAATCTAAAGAAAATGTGTGATAGTACAGATTTTAGTATATCACAGTCAGGATGCCTAAACTGGCTTTAGGCAATGCAGTCCAGGTCACACGATCAACCATTACACAAATCAAATGAGGAGGAAAAAATGACATCAAGTTCTAAAGAAAATGTCTTAGTTGACAACTGTTTTGGTATTGTAACGAACAAAAGACTTACCTATATGGCGAAGAAAAGCTGGTTTAGTGGTGGACGAAGAGAAGATGTTCCTCTCAAGCAAGTTGTTTCAGTTCGATATGAAATGGATAGGAAAGTTGTTGGGGGACTATTCCTTGTTGTTTTAGGAATTGTCTTGATAACTGTAGTAGTGGGTATTATTCCCTTGATTTTTGGTGTTCTATTGATGTGGGGATCTCCAACGGTAAGTGTGGTTACGGCCGGAGGAACAGCAACTCCTGTCACTGGATTGCCATGGCAAAAATCAGAAGCAGAAGCGTTTGTAAATGCTGTACATGGTCAATTATTCGGTGAGTAAATCGAGTGCACAAATTGTCAAAATTTACCCAACCTTTTTGATACTTTGATAATTTCATAAATTGGTAAAGTTAGCTGGAGAATTTTTTATGGATTTGGCAAATCGTTTGCTAATAATGCCTCATTACTTGAGTTGTTTAATTTCATATTTCTTGGCTCTTCGTTACTTGTTATGGTTCGATAGGGGGGCATAAATCGACTAAATCCTTATCTGGCAAGAGACTTAATTGATTAGTTCGCTCTAGATAAAAAACAATTGACAAAAATCGCTAAATGCCTTTCTCTATAAGGGT
>NZ_JASJFB010000654.1:0-7783 GCF_030065455.1 Microcystis sp. M53602_WE12
ATTATTACTACTAATACTATCCATAAAGGGTGTCTTTTTCCTTGATCTTTCCGAAAGTCCTTGACTTGTTTCAGTTTTTCTATTAAGCTCAACATATATTTTAAAAGTTGGCGGTCACTTCTCATTTTACCTGATAGTGATCGCTTTTACTTTTGATATTCTGATGGGAGAATGAAACAGCCCTAGGGTTCTACCCCCCAAAAGCTTGGATTGAGTGATAAAACCGAAAGTAACGCCCGATTTTAGCCGAGAGTGTCCCCGTAAAAATCCCAACTTGGTAGATTTACAAAAATGAGATGCACCCCTTTTTGATTTCAAAAAAGTCTAAAAATATCGGTTCTTCGTTACTTGGTATGGTTCGATAGGGGGCATAAATCGACTAAATCCTTATAGGGCAAGAGACTCAATTGATTAGCTCGTTCTAGATAGAAAACAATTGGCAAAAATCGAAGCAATGTCTTTCTATGTAAGGGTTTTATCCTTTATAACCCCCGTCCATTGCATAACACAAACCGAAGAGCCATATTATCCAACAAGGTTTTTAGATTTATTCAGCAAACCCTAAATAGTCAACAGCAAAAATCGGGCTAGAAATATCTTCTAACCCGATATTAAGTGGGTGGGTGGAATTAAATATAAGATGAACGTAGGTTGGGTTGAAGCATGAAACCCAACGCCTGATTATGTTACGCTACCGCTAACCCATCCTACAAATAATTTTGCCTCCCTACTTAGGGTCTGCTGAATAATGGTAAAACCCTTTTAAAATAAGGCTTTTGACCTGTTAAAATCCGATGTTAGTGCTAGAAAATCGGATTGGGCCCCTCAAAAACCTTGCATTATTCTCCTTATAGTACAAAATTAGTACGTAAAGAGAGGGCAACAAAGCCTGAAACGACCGGCTCCTGACGACCGGCTACTGACTCCTAACCCCACCAACAAACTTTTTCAGCAAACCCTACTTAGTGATTAAATTCTCGACTTAGTAAGCGTCCTGTAGTTCGTAGAATTCGGGAGAAACGTAGTCTTTGCGTAGAGGCCAACCGACCCAATCTTCCGGCATTAAAATCCGTTTCAGGTGGGGATGTCCTTCATAAATAATGCCGAACATATCATAACTTTCTCGTTCTTGCCAGTCAGCCGCTTTCCAAATCCAGTAAACCGAAGCAACCCGGGGATTATCTCGAGGAAGAAAGACTTTTAAGCGCACTTCCACGGGACTATCGACATTATCGGTTACTTTGACCAGATGATAGAAACTAACCAATTCTTTCCCTGGTCCCAAATCGTAAGCGCCCTGACATTGGAGATAATTAAAACCATAAGCGTATAAAGCAGTGGCCAGAGGAATTAAAAAGTCTGGTTCTACTTTAATCAATTCCACACCACTATGGTCAGCTTCTAAAGCTTGATGCTCAAAACCATTTTCGCTTAACCAAATCGAAGTGGGGCCAGCTTGCACAATAGCTGTCGTTTCTTCAGTCATTTAGATTTCTTCCTTTTGTTTCGTGGTCAAAAGAGCGGGGGGAACAGGCATACCAGTGGCTTCTAGTAACTCTTTCGGGGGTGCTTGACGGGTGGCCGATTGCAGATATTTACCCGTAAGAATCGGTTCCGTAGCCTGCATTTTATGGGTGGTGCTGTAATAACGATTGGTTTGCTGGAGGACAGTCCCGCGTTCTTGAATAGATTCGTTAGCGACTTTTTTCCGCAGTTTAATAATCGCGTCGATAATCGCTTCCGGACGGGGGGGACAACCGGGTATATAGACATCCACGGGGATAAGTTTATCTACCCCTCTAACTGCGGTGGTGGAGTCGCTGCTGAACATTCCCCCCGTAATCGTACAGGCACCCATGGCGATAACGTATTTAGGTTCCGGCATTTCTTCATACAGACGCACCAAAGCGGGGGCCATTTTCATGGTGATTGTACCGGCAGTGATGATTAAATCGGCTTGCCGGGGACTAGAACGGGGAACTAAACCAAAGCGATCGAAATCAAAACGGGAACCAATCAAGGCTGCGAACTCGATAAAACAGCAGGCTGTACCGTATAGCATCGGCCAAAGACTTGACAAACGCGCCCAGTTATACAGGTCATCAACGGTGGTAAGGATGACATTTTCCGATAAATCCTGGGTAACTTTGGTGCGTTCGATGGGATTGAGGATTTTTTCGCTTTGTTGTTCGATAATTTGCTTAAATTCGCTGGTAGGGTTGGGACTCATCCGGTTATCCTCTCATGAAAAGTCAAAAATAAGGAAAATTATGGCCTTTATGACCATTCTAAGGCTCCTTTCCGCCAAGCATAGACGAGAGCAACCACAAGGATAGCAATAAAGATCAATGCTTCTACAAAAGCTAATAGGCCCAATTGATTGAAAGCTACTGCCCAAGGGTAGAGAAAGACGGTTTCCACGTCAAAAACCACGAAAACGAGGGCAAACATATAATAACGAATGTTAAACTGAATCCAAGCACCGCCGATCGGTTCCATCCCCGATTCATAGGTGGTACGTCTTTCTGGACCGCCACCACTAGGCCGCAGGACTTTGGAGGCAGTTAGGGATAGGATTGGTACTAAACTGCAAGCGAGCAGAAATCCTAGAAAATACTCGTAACCTTTGAGGACAAACACTGGGTTTTTTTTCTCCTTATTCGCTATCGACAGGGGAAGTTGTCGGCATCTCTATGGGTACTTATTATAGAGGCTTTAGCAACCCGTCTCCTTCTCAAAAGCAGCATTGAAGATGTTTATCGATACCATTAGCCAATCGTCGGGTCAAACTTCGCTTCTGTCCGTGCTTTGCTCTTAACTCTGACGGGGTGACAAGGAAATGACCGTAATGGACTGCTGACTATCCAGATTACTCGTTAAGACTGCATGGGAGTGCCAGAGTTGCCAGTCCGAGCATTTGTACTAAAATTTCCGATAGGCAGTCTAAATTAGGAGAAATGCTGTCAGACCCACTATACTTTGTTAATGCACCCGCTCAGAAAAGCAATCGCTTTATTTTGGCTCTGGGAAATGGACTTGCGATCAAGTATATCAGGATGGATATTTTTTTACCGTTGAAAAGGGTTAATTAGATTTAATTTACTAAGCCAATTAAAATCATCAATTTTGTTTCAGTGATCTTAACCAAGTTTCTGACATAACTATCTCCTCAAAGTTGAGTAGCTTGTTTATGAAGCCAACTTTTCAGACTTTTATACGCTGATAACCACTATTTGTATTCATCGTCATTTGGTTCACCGCTGGAATAACCCATAGTTATAAAATTTTGACTAGGTTTTTCTACTATATTAATCCATTTTCTCACCTCTGGAAAATTTTGAACTCTCGAATAGAGACGATTATGACGTTTTAAAGCAGTTGTCAAACTGTGACCCGGATTAGTTATAGTATGTCCGGGGTTATTGGAATCAGTTTTCCATTCTTGACTGGATACCGAAGCTAAGATCATAGATTTCAGAAAACATTCGATCGTAATACCTCCAAAGTGCATAGCAGCTATTTTCCTATTAGATTTACAAAGTATTTCTGTATCTTGATGACGTTGTAAAAAAGCTGATTGGTAATCTTCCATCCCTAATTATCTATTCGCTAGAGTTAATACCTGTGAATAAGTTTTTTTTTAGCTGAGGATTAAACAAGGGTACTTTATTAGACAATAAAGCACCCTTTTAATTTAGCTTAGAACTCTCCTTTTAAAGCGGCATTACAGCGCTCACAAATAGTGGGATCATCGGCAAATTTTCCCACTTGAGTCGAATAATTCCAACAGCGATCGCATTTTTCGCCGTCCGCTTTGACAATTCCCACCGAAACAAAGTCCGATTCTCCTTTATATTCGGCGGTTTGAATTGCGCTAATATCACTAACTAATTCCACTTGAGAAGAGAGAAATAGATAACGCAATTCATCGACTTTATTCCCCGTTAAACTCTCACAATTGTTGAATAATTCCAACTCCTGTTGTAAGGTTTCATCGGGAACATAAAGTAAAACTTTTGCCTCTAAAGAAGCACCGATCGCTTTATCATTTCTGGCAGTTTCCATCACCTTATTAACTTCGGTGCGTAGCTGCCGGAATTTCGCCCATTTATCGGCCAATTCGCGATTATTCCAAGCAGGATCGATGTTTAGCCATCCTGACTCAAATACCGATAAATAAGGAGTTTTGTAGGGGAGAAATTGCCAGATATCTTCCGCTAGATGAGAGAGGACAGGAGCGATCGCTTTAGCGAGATTTTCTAAAGCAATAGCATAGACTGTTTGACAACTGCGACGACGGAAAGAATTAGGATCAGAAATATATAAACGATCCTTAGCGATGTCGATATAAAAGTTAGATAAATCGACAACACAAAAATTCTGTACCGTCTGGAAAAAGCGGAAAAATTGGAAACTTTCAAAAGCTGCCGTTACTTCCGTAAACACCTCCGAGATACGATGTAACATATAGCGATCAATCTCCGGTAGCTCTTCATAAGCTACCGCATCTTTAACGGGATCAAAATCATTTAAACTCCCCAGTAAAAACCTGGCAGTGTTACGGATTTTATTACGGATATCTACCAACTGTTTAAGAATATTTTGACCGATATTCACATCATTGGTATAGTCCACCGAGGACACCCATAACCGAATCACATCCACCCCATAAGCGGGTTCTTTTTTCTGGTCTTTACCACCATTAATGATCACATTGGGATCGATGACATTCCCCAGAGATTTACTCATTTTTCGTCCCTGTTCATCCAAAACAAAACCGTGAGTTAACACCGTTTTATAGGGAGCAATACCATTAGCAGCGACACTGGTTAATAAACTCGATTGAAACCATCCCCGATGCTGATCCGATCCTTCTAGATACATATCCGCAGGATAACTTAATTCTGGTCGAGCATTAGCCACCGCATTCCAACTAGAACCAGAATCAAACCACACATCCATAGTATCCATTCCCTTGCGATAACTGCGACCATTATTGCGATAACTGGGAGGTAACAATTCCTCTACGGATAACTCCCACCAAGCATTAGAACCCTTGACTGCGAAGATAGCTTGAACGTGATTAATCGTCTCCTCCGTTAACAGAGGTTCATTCGTTTCTTCGTCATAAAAAACAGGAATAGGAACCCCCCAACTGCGCTGACGAGAGATACACCAATCGCTTCTTTCACTAACCATAGAAGTGATGCGATTCTTACCCGTTGCAGGAATCCAACGCACCGAATCAATTGCTTCTAAAGCTAATTCCCGGAATCCTTCCACGGAAGCAAACCATTGTTCTGTTGCGCGGAAAATTGTCGGTTTTTTGGTTCTCCAATCGTAGGGATATTTATGCTGATATGCTTCTTCTTTGAGTAAGGCACCCTTTTCTGTCAGTGCTAAAATGATTGCTTCATTAGCATCTTTCAAGACATTTAAACCCGCAAATTGTCCCGCTTCTGCGGTAAAATTTCCCTGATCATCCACGGGAGAAAGTATCGGTAAACCGTAACGTTGACCGACGATATAATCTTCCTGACCATGGCCGGGGGCCGTGTGAACTAATCCGGTACCGGAATCAGTGGTGACATAATCCCCACCGATGAGAATCGCACTTTCTCTGTCAAACAAAGGATGACGATATTTAGTATGTTCTAATTCCAGACCTTTAACCGTTGCTTTAATCGTCAAAGTCCTGTTAAAAGTGTCGGCCAATTTTTCGACTAAATCCGTCGCTACAATTAGATAATTAGACTCGCTAGTTTCCACCACTGAATAGTTTAATTCTGGGTTTAATGCGACGGCCAAATTCCCGGGTAAAGTCCAGGGGGTAGTCGTCCAGATAGCGACGGATAAATTAGGCAAAAATGGCCTTAAAACCGGGGTTGAAACTGACGTAATCGGAAAAGCAACATAGACACTGCGGGAAGTGTGACCTTCGGGATATTCTAATTCGGCCTCAGCTAAAGCGGTTTGAGAACTAGGACTCCAGTGAACTGGTTTTAGTCCCCGATAAATATAACCTTTTAGGGCCATTTTTCCGAATACGGCAATTTGAGCGGCCTCGTATTCAGGTTTTAGGGTTAAATAGGGATTTTCCCAGTCTCCCCAGACTCCATACCTTTTGAAACCTTCACACTGTTCTTTTTGCGTTTGAAGGGCAAAATCGTGGGCTTTCTGACGTAATTTCAAAGGGGTTAGACCCTCTTTTTCTGAGCTTTTGAGACTTTGTAAAACCTTTAGTTCGATCGGCAACCCGTGACAATCCCAACCCGGCACATAGCGCACTTTGTAGCCTTGCAGCAGTTTATATTTATTGATAATGTCTTTGAGAATTTTATTTAAAGCATGACCGATATGCAGAGACCCGTTAGCGTAGGGGGGACCATCGTGGAGAATAAATAATTCTTTGGGGTTATTTTGCGCTAATTTCTCGTATATTTGCTCATCTTGCCAGAATTTCTGGATTTCTGGCTCGCGTTTACTGGCATTTGCTCGCATATCAAAGTCAGTTTGAGGCAAATTAACGGTATCTTTGTAACTTTTAGCGTTGGACATTCTGGCAAACCTATGGATATCAATCGTTTTTGGGATTCATTCCTAAATAACGTCCCTTTGAGAGTCGTTATCTCTATTCTGTCACATAACTGTAATACAAATATTACAAGTGACAATCATTGATCTATAAGTCTAGCGAGATTGAGTCCAAGAGCGATGATTCCGAAAGGCTATAATTTAGTTATTCGAGGATAGGGAGCATGGGGACGATGGTGACGAATCCTAATTTTTTTTATGTCTCTCCAGAAGTGTATCTAGAAGGGGAAAGAGTCAGTCCGATCAAGCACGAGTACCGAAAAGGACGGATTTATGCAATGGTAGGGGCAAAAAAGCCGCATATTGTCTTAAATACCAATCTAGCTACTTTATTGAATATCCATCTCGATGATAGTCCCTGTCTTGTTCTCACTTCCGATATCAAAGTCCGGTTAGAGGAGGCAAATTGTTATTATTATCCCGATATTGCGGTGGTTTGTGACGAGAGAGAGATTAACAATACCGATGATTTTATTCTCTATCCCGTTCTGATTATTGAAGTATTATCGAAATCTACGGAATCCTTTGATAGGGGTGATAAATTTAGCGATTATCAAACCTGTCCCACCTTAAAAGAATACATTCTTATCCATCAAAACCAGAGGAAAATTGAATGTCACCGTCGCGAGGATTCTGGAATCTGGAAAGAACAGATCTATGAAGCCGGGGATGCGGTAGAATTCACCAGTGTAGGATTCCGGGGATCGCTCGCTTCTATCTATCGCAAAGTCCCCGGTTTGGTATGATTACAATTCTTTTTTGACATCGCACTTTTATGTCTCTAGGGATAGGGGTAGATCTGTCTCCCTTTGCCTAAAAACCGAGATTATCAAGCATTTAATTCTATTTGTCAAACCTGTAGGAAGTTTTCCTTTTGGGTAGCTGTTCGTCAATACCAAATTAGGTTATACTTTATGTTTATGGGAAAGGCTGTAAATTGCGATCAAAAAACAGAAATTTAGCGATCGCTGTTAGTTCCCAACTGCCCTAGGGAACAATAAACATAGCTGAAAGACAGCACTCGATCGTGTAAGGTCAGGGCAAACCCTAATTAGGGCTTGCTGAATAAATCTAAAAACCTTGTTGGATAAGACTTTTGGACTTTTTTCCCCTCAAAAAGTACCAGATATGGGAGTGATCAGGGGGAAATTCAGGGACTTTTTCCCTGAAAATTAGGTAATTGACCCCC
>NZ_JASJFB010000734.1:0-5524 GCF_030065455.1 Microcystis sp. M53602_WE12
AACTTGACTTCCACAAGGCGGTTTTCAGGAAACAAAAAGTCGCAATAACCGATACACTTATCAGTTATCAGTTATCAGTGGGGTGTGGGGTGTGGGGAAGTGGGGAAGTGGGGTGTGGGAAGAATAAATAAAAATAATCTCCTATCTCCTATCTCCTATCTCCTGTCTCCTGTCTCCTGAATACTGACCCCTGCCTTTTGCCTTTTGCCTTCGTTATAACCATTGTTGTAATTCCGGCCAACCCAAACCCTGACGCACGATATCCGGTTGATCGCTGGTAAAATCAACAATTGTTGACACTTCCGAACCGGGAGCCGAACCATCTTCGATAATTAAATCAACGATATGATCGAGGGCATCGAATAGCCTAGCGGTTTCTAATCCCTTGGTGGGAAAATCCCCCTCCTGATCGGGAAGATGAGCAGAACTAGAGATAATGGGATTTTCTAGGGTTTCGAGAATAGTGCGACAGATAACATGATCGGGAACCCGGATACCAGTGGTTTTCCGCTTCGGATTCATCACCACTTTCGGCACTAATTTAGTCGCCGGTAAGAGAAAAGTGTAGGGACCGGGTATAACTCGTCGCATAATCTTATAAGCATAATCGCTGACCACTGCGTACTCGGAAATATTCGACAAAGAAGAACAGAGAAACGTCAAGGGTTTATCATTAGATAGTTGCTTGATTTGGCGAACTCGTTCGACGGCGGATTTCACATTGAGATCGCAACCGATCGCATAGACGGTATCGGTAGGATAAAGCATAATTGCCCCATTTTTCAGGGCATGACAGATTTCTTGGATAGAACGTTGTTGGGGATTGTCCGGATGGAGAGAGTAAATAGTAGCCATGATAGCAAAATCGTCGCCTATTGGGATTGTCCCACGGGAATCGCCGGGGATATGTGTTTAGGGGCATTAGTAGATTTAGGAGTCCCCTTAGAATACCTGATTGCACAACTAAAAACTTTAGGAATCGAGGATGAATATCAGTTAAAGGCCGAAAAAGTGCATCGTCGCGGTCAAATTGCCACTAAGATTCACGTCGATGTCACTGCCGAGAAGTCCTCTGATCATCACCACCATCACCATCATACCCCCGCTCGCCATTTACCGGAGATTGAAAATTTAATTAAACAGGCAAATTTACCCCAGAAAGTCCAAGAATGGAGTTTAGCGGTTTTTCGACAACTTGCGATCGCAGAAGGGGCTGTTCACGGGATCGCACCGGAAAAAGTGCATTTTCACGAAGTGGGGGCAACCGATGCCATTATCGATATCGTCGGGACTTGTTTGGGTTTGGATTGGCTATCGGTGAGTGAATTATACTGTTCTTCTCTACCCACCGGCGGCGGTACAGTTCAGGCCGCCCATGGTCGTTTACCGGTTCCCGTGCCAGCAGTAGTACAAATGTTCAGTCGGCGACAAGTACCAATTTATAGTAATGGCATCGAAGCAGAGTTAGTAACACCCACGGGGGCAGCTATTGTGACAACTTTAGCTAAAAGTTTCGGTAAACCGCCGAAAATGCAGTTAGAAAAGGTCGGTTTAGGAGCAGGGACAAAAGATTTACCGATTCCCAATCTTGTCCGACTTTGGTTAGGGAAAAAAGAATCAGAAAAGCTAGATGAAAGCGAAACCGTGGCAGTTTTAGAAACTCAAATTGATGACTTAAATCCGCAAGCGATCGCCTACTTAAGTGAGTCTTTATTACAAGTGGGTGCCTTGGATGTATTTAGTCAAGCAATTACTATGAAAAAATCCCGTTTGGGAATACTTTTGACAGTAATTTGTGCCTTGGATAAAATTGCTATTTGTGAAAATATGATCTTTCAGGAAACCACAACTTTAGGCATTAGAAGGACGATTCAAGAGCGATCAATCTTAAAAAGAGAGATACAATCGATCGATACTGTCTATGGACAAATTCGGCTAAAAGTTGCCTACAAAGAGTCAATTAATCAACCGATTACCGTACAACCAGAATACGAAGATTGTGCCGCAATTGCCCGTCAGCATCATCTACCTTGGCGATTTGTTCATCAAATGGCCTTAGCTGTTTGGCAAGAAAAAAATCAGTCTTGATAGCAGGGCAATTTTATCATAAAACTGCTATTGTTCAAAAGAACGTAGGTTGGGTTGAAGCATGAAACCCAACGCCCGCTCATGTTACGCTACCGTTAACCCATCCTACAAACAATTGTGCCTCCCTACTTATATCCATTTTTCAAAAGCTATTTTCAGGAAAATAATCCCAATTTAAAACCTGTTCTTGGCTAAAAGGACAATCAACTGGGAAAGTTTCTTTTGGTAAATTAGTTTCATTTACCGTGGATGATATAGTTTTAAGATGTGCTAAACGATGCTTAAAGTCCCCAGCTAACCAAAAATTCATCAAAGACGAGATTATTAAGCCTAACTCTAACTTTCAATATGAAGCTTTTAGAAAAATGTTGATGATAGTTATTGGTTTAGCAACATTAGAAAAAATCGAAAAAAAGTCAGAAAAAACTGATAAAATTAGTACTTTAAAAGGTTATCTTGGTAATCTAAAGAAAAGTCGCAATCTAGCGGCTCATAGTCATACTAAAGGTACTTTGACAACCTATGATGCTCCTTCTGAAACTAAATATAATTTTGATAGAATATATGCTTTGTTAACAGAGTTAAGTAGGTAGGTATTAAAAACTTTCAGATCCCCCCGCCTATCGGCACCCCCCTTATCAAGGGGGGCAGGGGGGATCGAACCTAAAATCCATTTTTAATTTAATTATAACCAGCTACTTAGATGCAGAATTGCAGCGTCATAAGTGTTGACTTATTTCTCGTACAATCGCTTTTAGCGCACCTTCGACAAAGACAATCAGTCAAAATTAAACCCCCTAACCGGCGAAAATTAACTACAAGCGATCGAAAAACTGGGAAAATATTCAATTGATTCAATGTCATCTTTTTTAACTATCCTGCCCATGAATAATCAGGTCATCCGTACTGATAAAGCTCCGGCCCCTGTGGGTCCCTATAATCAAGCGATCGCCGCTCCTGGTCCTTTTCTCTTTGTTGCGGGACAAATTCCCCTAGATCCCGTCACGGGTGAAATCGTCTCCGGGGAAATTAGCGCCCAAACCGAACAAGTTATGGCCAATCTAGAGGGCATTTTAACCGCTGCTGGGGCTAATTGGTCAAATGTGGTGAAAACTACCGTCTTTCTCTCGGATTTAGCCAATTTCGGGGCGATGAATCAAGTTTATGCCCGTTATTTCCCCCCGGAAACCGCCCCGGCCCGGGCCTGTGTGGAGGTGGCCCGTCTTCCCAAAGATGTGCTAGTGGAAATAGAATGTATTGCCGCTTTAGCCTAAAAATTAAGGTGGGCATTGCCCACCCTAACCTAATCTCTCTCTAGACTACTAAAGCTTCTAGGATCGTCTTATTGTAGATAATTCGCCCTACAGTAGTACGCACATACTGAGAAATTATCTGACCATCCTTCTCGCGGGTTTTGCGTTCCCGATAATATTTCCAGATGCTGCCATCGGGGAGAGTTTCCGTTTCCAGGACTTCCTCATCGGGTTTATTGGTTTTCACCTTTTCTCCGACAGGTAAACGCAACCACACGGAAGCGTGTAGATCCACCAATCCCTGATCAAAAGCGCGAATAGCGTCATCCATGCTGGCGAAATAACGACCCCCACCCTTTTGGGCCTTGGGATTTTCGGCCGTGAGATAATAACAACCCAAAACCATATCCTGAGAAGGGGCAACAATCGGGCGACCGGTCGCCGGTGAGAGAATATTATGACAAGCTAACATCAACAATCGCGCTTCCGATTGTGCTTCCAGGGAGAGGGGAATATGTACGGCCATTTGGTCCCCGTCAAAGTCAGCGTTAAAAGCGGGACAGACGAGGGGATGTAACTGAATCGCCCGGCCCTCCACTAGGATCGGTTCAAACGCTTGAATGCCCAAACGGTGCAGGGTAGGGGCGCGGTTTAACATCACCGGGTGTCCCGTGATCACTTCATCCAAGACGTGCCAAACATTGGCATCCCCCCGTTGGATCATTTTCTTGGCCGCCTTGATATTATTGACGATGCCTAATTTAATTAAACGATGGATAACGAAGGGTTGGAACAATTCGATCGCCATTTCCCGGGGTAAACCGCATTGATAGATCTTCAACTTCGGACCGACAACGATAACCGAACGTCCCGAATAGTCAACCCGTTTACCGAGGAGATTTTGACGGAAACGCCCCTGTTTACCCTCGATAATATCCGA
This sequence comes from Microcystis sp. M53602_WE12, assembly GCF_030065455.1. Lineage (NCBI taxonomy): Bacteria > Bacillati > Cyanobacteriota > Cyanophyceae > Chroococcales > Microcystaceae > Microcystis > Microcystis sp. M53602_WE12. The sequence continues at coordinate 4,282 of NZ_JASJFB010000734.1, forward strand.
TAAAGACTTCAGGGCGCGATTATTGGCCCCCACCACCGTGCGACCGCGACGACCGTTATCAATTAAAGCATCGACGGCCTCCTGTAACATCCGTTTTTCGTTACGGACGATAATTTCGGGGGCGAGAATTTCTTGCAGACGGGATAAACGGTTATTGCGGTTAATCACCCGACGGTAGAGATCGTTCAGGTCAGAGGTGGCAAAACGGCCGCCGTCCAACTGCACCATCGGGCGTAAATCGGGAGGAATCACGGGAATTACGCTTAAAACCATCCATTCTGCCTGAGAACCCGTGGCGACAAAGTTATCGATTACCCGGAGACGTTTAATTAATTTTGCCCGTTTTTGCCCTTTACTTTCGACAATTTCCGTCCGCAGTCTTTCCGCTTCTTCTTCCAGGTTAATTTCCTGTAAGAGTCTTTGGATAGCCTCGGCCCCGATACCCACTTCAATGCCGACTAATTCCGAATCCTCCGCGTAGATTTCTTCTTCGATCTCTAACCATTGATCTTCGCTGAGGAGTTGTTTATAACTAAGATTGCCGGCATTACCCGGATCGAGAACCACATAGGCATTAAAATAGACGATTTGCTCCACGTCCCGCAGGGGCATATCGAGCAGGATACTGAGATAGCTGGGAATACCTTTGAGATACCAAACGTGGGTGACGGGGGCAGCTAATTTGATAAAACCCATGCGATGACGACGTACCCGCGACTCGGTAACTTCCACCCCGCAACGTTCACAGACAATTCCCCGGTGACGGACGCGTTTGTATTTACCGCACCAACATTCCCAGTCCTTCGAGGGGCCAAAAATTTTCTCGCAGAATAACCCATCCATTTCCGGTTTGAGAGTCCGATAGTTGATCGTTTCTGGTTTGGTTACTTCTCCGACGACTTGACCGTTAGGCAGGTTTCTTTCTCCCCATTGCCGAATTCTTTCGGGGGACGCTAAACCGATTTTGACGTAATCAAATCTTTGATCTGTTGGAGTCTTCATTCTGAATTTTTTACTATGGGTGATGATCTGGGATAAGCGATCGCTCGCGCGTTCTCGATGCCCCGATGACAACTATTAGGCAGAAACGACGGTTAACTCAGTCACTTTTTCTTGGGGTCAAACTGGCCTGACCGAGTCCGGGACATTACATTATACAATTTTTCCAGTTCGATCGACCATTAAGTGATATTTTCCCAGATGGTGATGCTACCGTCGGCCGCAGCCGCTGCTAGGTGACAAT
>NZ_JASJFB010000174.1:0-5305 GCF_030065455.1 Microcystis sp. M53602_WE12
CTTGTTTTTTGTACCAAGCGATGTACTACAAGAAGGATAATGCAAGGTTTTTGAACGTCCCAATCCTATTTTCGCAGCATGAACATCGGACTTTAACAGGTCAAAAGCTTTATTTTAAAAGGGTTTTACCATTATTCAGCAAACCCTAAATATTAGTACAAAAGCTCAGACTTTCCCCTCTCCCATGCAGTCCTACTATCCCTCGGCCATTAAGCGCAATAATTCGTCAGTGGATAGCTTGCCGCTGGCGTCGGTTCCCTCCAATAAACTATCGGCGAGATCGCGTTTATGGTGGTGCAGATCGACAATTTTTTCCTCGATCGTATCCTTGGCCACTAAGCGATAAATCGTCACCGGACGTTTTTGGCCGATGCGGTGAGCGCGATCGGAAGCCTGATCCTCCACTGCGGGATTCCACCAGGGATCAAGATGGATAACATAATCGGCCGCGGTGAGATTTAATCCTGTCCCCCCAGCTTTTAAACTAATTAAAAATACGTCCCCTTCCCCCGCTTGAAAGGCTTTCACCTGTTTCTGCCGATCGCCAGCAGGGGTACTACCATCGAGGTATTGATATTTTATCTGTCTTTGCTCGAGATAACTGCGGACAATCGCTAAATGATCGACAAATTGACTAAATACCAACGCTTTATGCTGATTATCCAATAAATCATCCAGAATTTCCCCGAAACGGGACAATTTCGAGCCGGCTAAATCCAAATCTGGAGCCACTAACTGCGGGTGACAGCAGGCCCGGCGTAATTTCATGATCTCTGCCAGTACCTGGAGATGTTTTGCCCCAGCGGTGCTGTCACTCTCGCTTAATTTCTCCAAAGCACGCCGCCGTAAGGCCTCGTAAAACGCCTTCTCCTCGACGCTTAACTCGATCGGGACTAAAATCTCGGTACGCGGCGGTAATTCCGCCAGAACTTGGTTTTTGGTGCGCCGGAGAAGGAAAGGCCGCACCAGTTTTTTTAACTGTTCGCGAGCGGTTTTATCGCCGTATTTTTCGATCGGGGTGGCGAAACGGCGATCAAAACTTTCCAAGGAACCCAACAATCCGGGGTTAATAAAACGGAAAAGATTCCATAATTCCCCTAAATGATTCTCGATCGGTGTTCCCGTGGTGATTAGTTTAAAATCCCCCCGCAGATTCATCGCTGCTTTCGATCGCTTGGTGGAGAAATTCTTAATCGCTTGGGCCTCATCGAGAACGATTGTCCGCCATTCCACCCCGGCCAACATGGTAGCCACTTCTTCCTGCTGTAATAACCCATAGCTACACACCAACAGATCAAAAGGTTGCAGTCGATCGAGTAGTGCTTGCCGATCGCCTGTTCCCAATTGGATGATATTTAAGGTGGGTGCGAACCTTTCCGCCTCACTAATCCAGTTCAAACATACTGAAGTAGGGGCGATCGCTAAAGTCGGTCCCTCCGAGGCGCGGGTAAGGATCACTGCTAGGGCCTGTAAAGTTTTCCCTAATCCCATATCATCGGCCAAACAGGCCCCAGCCCCCCACCGGGCCAGCCTAGCTAACCAGCGAAAGCCTTCCAATTGATAGTCGCGCAATTCTGCCTGTAGAGTTGAGGGGACTTCTGGAGTAAAATCCTGACTCTCCTGAAAGCGTTGTAAATTATCGCGCCAACGTTTATCGGCCTTGAGTTGTCCCACTTCCTCGCTGAGTTCCGAGAGCATCGGGGCAGCGAAGGGATGAAACCGCAAACCGTCGCCGGACTTTTCCGAGAAAGCGCGCATTTCCTGTAACCGTTCCCGAAATGCCTCGGTTAGGGCGAGAAATTGACCATCTCCGAGGGGAATAAACCGCCCCGGCGATCCCTCTAGCAGTTTCATCAACTCCTGCATACTCAGCACCGATTTCTCCTCTAGGTGCAGTTCCCCACTGACGGCAAACCAATCCCGTTGACTGTGGATATTTAGGTGTAGGTCTTGTAATCGAAGCTGACGCGACACCCGCCATTTTTCCCCTTCCGGCCATTCCACAAGGACGCTATCGTTTAATTCCCGCAATTCCAGCAGTAGATCTAGACAATCCTCTGGATTTTCTAGCCGCCATTCCCCATTTTCTTCCTCGAAACTGATCAGGATCGGACAAGAATCGATCGCCGTTTGTGCCAGTTTTTTCTCCAGGGCCAAATCCCTAGTTGTTTGCAGCCGTTCCCCCTCGATCTCGGCGATCACTGTTTCCCCCCCTTTTCCAGGCTGGAAATAGGGACCGGCTGCCCCAAAAGGACGGCTGAGAACCGCCACTTTTAGACCCTCCCCAGCCGGTAAGAGATGAATCCGGGGTTGACTATCGGCCGCCACTGACCGGGCTGCTTTTCCTCCGCCGATATCGGAATGTACTGTCACCATCCCGGAGAGGGAATTGATCGCGGCCAGCACTTTTTCCCGGCCCTTGTCGGGGACTTCTAGGCGGTTGCTTTTGCCGATAATGTCGGCGATGCTTCGGTGTTCTGGCTTGACTTCGATTACCTTAACGCGAGTGGGGGTTTCTTTCCAAATCAGCACTTCTTGGTGATCGCTGAGATCGGGCAGTAAAGAGAGGATTAATTTACCCGATTTTTCCTTACTTACTCGCAATTCCGGTTCCCCGGCGACGATTTCTACCCGCGTTCTGGGGGAATCTTCCCAAAACACCAGGGGATGACCGATCAGTTCGATAATGGCCCGGTACTCAAAGTGATACTCGTTCTGGCCATAGTAACTGGATTCCACGAAGATATGGGCGCAAATTTTCAGGTCTTGCGGGGTTAAATAGTCAATTTCCCCGGTTTTTCGCAGACGTTTCAGGGAGACGGGACGGCCACGACTCCAATTACCCCGCGCGTCGAGTTTCTGTTCTTTTGGTTGCAGGAAATAATCCTCGGAATGGATAGAGAGAAACCAAGCAAGGCGGACGACGGGGTTAGATTTACCCGGGGTTGGTGTTGGCGCGCACAGATTAGTCAAGGCATTCAGGCACAGTTGCCAAGCTTCTTGGGGTTCGATCGCATCTACTAGGGGGGAAGAGAGATGCCATTTTATAACCACCTCCGCTTCCGGCGCTCGATCGAGTCGGGACAGTAGGGCCCCGGTTTCTAGGGCTAACCAATGGTAGCCGGCCGCCTTGGCATCTTTGTAGAGGGGCAAGAGTAGGCGGGGCAGATGTTTTTTAGCGATGTCGCTGCTCATCCAGTAGAGACAGATACTACAGATAAGAGTCTCTAGACCCTGGCCCATTTGGTAGGGATTGATCGTCGCGTCGATGATTGCGTCTTTGGCCTGCATATCTCCCTGACGGGCAGCGATGATTTTTTCCAGACGGGCATAGATAGGGCGGAAAGGATGATCGTTTTGACGCGCCACCCAACTGGTATAGCTGGCGGCTTCGGCGAGACGTTCGGGGGTTCCTTCTTTGAGGAGGGCGAAAATAAAGGAGAAGCCGCTAATCGAAGAAAAATAGATTTTTTGTTTTCCTTTGGCTTTTTTTAGGGCTTTAAGGGCGAAGGTATATTCTTGGATCGCTTTGCTGTTTTCCCCGCCTAGAAAGGCAATCCAACCCCGTATCGCCCCGATTTCTGCTGCTTGGCTTTCCGGGAAGGGGCGATCGAGATACCGACGCACCTTATCGTATTGTCCTCGGATGATCGCCTGTTCGAGCCACAAATGGGCTTCGGAAACACTGGTCTGGTCTTGACAGAGTTCTTCTAGGAGGGAAAAAGCCCCATCGGCGCGAGTTATTTTTTCAAAAGCCTTGACAAGAATGCTATTTAGTGCTAGGGCTTGAAATTTGGTCGGTTGCGTCCGTAACCAATCCCCATCGAAGGGGTTATCGTAGATGAGGATGAGAAGGTCTTCTAGGCTGGTTTTTGAGGAAGAATAGCTGGTTTTCTGATAATCGGCGATTTGTTGTTCGATCGAGTCGAAATCCTGACGATAGATGGCCAGACGTATTTCTCGGATTAATTGCTCTTGTCCCTGAAAAACTAGGCTTTCATCCCAACGAGTCCGGGGTTGCGCCAGTTTTGCCTTGATAATCTCGGCAAAACGCTTGAATTCTCCCTTACTAACGCTATCACGGCTGGCAATCTCGACGAGGAGGGGATGACAGCGCGGCCCGTAGCCTTTGTCCTGGGTGATCACTTCCGCTTCTAGGAGGATATCTAAATGGGATTTCAGGGTTTGGCCGTTAAATCGCCGGTTGTTCTCGTCGCGGTAATGAGCTTGATTTAAACAGTCTAGAAAAGTGCTGCGGGCGATCGGTTCATAGATTAGGGAAAAAAGACGGACGATCACCTGATCGAGTGCCGATAATTGTTGGTAGCGTTCGATGAGTTGGCGGCGTATTTGCTCGATATCTTTCATATTCGGTTATATTCGCTGATAATCCTAATCTTTTTGCGGGGATATGACTGCAATTTATGGACGGGTTTCCAAAAAAGGTTCGATATCGATCGGGAACCAATCCCCGTCTAATACCTGTTGGAGAGTGAATATAGACTCTAGGGGAATCGCATTTTTATCGACTATCCGTGCGTTAATCAGGGATTTTCTGGCGGTTAAATAGGCTTTTTCCCAAGAATCGCGGGCATGGTTGACGAGGGTGGCACTATCTATTTTTTGTTCTAATTGCGCTCGGAAAGCCGCGATCTCCACTATCCAGTGACGGGCATTCCGTTCTTTTTCCGATTCCCAATAGGATAGTTTGAGCAAGTGTTCGATTAAAACGGTTAATAAACTCGTTATTGCCTGTCTCTCGCTTTTTCCCATGCACTCTACTTCCTCGATCAGGTTTTCCCAGTCCACCCTGTCAAACTCTTTTCGCTTTAACAGTTGGGCGGTTTTTTCTGTCCAGAGAACAAAATCTTCTTCGTAGAGAGCGGTCATCATAGATTTCTCATCCCGACTGGGAGCGCGGGGTAATGGCTCGATTATAACTCTCGATCGCTATCCTCGATCAGCTTCTAGTCTGGGGAATTTTTGCCAAGTTAGAGATTTATTCACTAGCACAAGTTGTTCTTTTTATCAAGAAAACTTTTTCTTTTTAACAAAAGTACACAAACATTTTGATCAACCTTATTGGCGATGTTATTTTGGGACTAGAGGGGAAAGATAACGTCGCTGCTAGAATTTAATTTTCAGACAAATAACCTCAGAGTATAAATTATGACCTTTACACCAGCTATTGATCCAGATATTGAATACCCCGACAGTGACGGTAAACCCATGGCCGATAATACCGAACAATACGAATGGATCGTGAAAATCAAAGAAAATCTTGAGATTCTTTTTGCCACTTCTC
>NZ_JASJFB010000674.1:0-5722 GCF_030065455.1 Microcystis sp. M53602_WE12
AAGAACCCTCATAAATTCGCACCTTGGGATAACCGAGCAGATGTTTGAGGACAACATACTGTAAAGTCGCTTCCCGTCCGGTACTGCAACTGACGATAATATTATCCGAGGGCTTGATGTTGCGTTGGGCAAGAATCTTCCTGATTTCGTCTAAAGATTTCAATTTATGGGGATTTTTCAGAGATTCATCGGGATTATTCGCTTCCGTAAAAGTCGGCCAGGGTATATTTTTCGCCCCCGGAATATGACCATTTCTCAGCCAGATATCCTGTTTCCCCTGAAAAAGTTCTTCCGGTCTAGGATCGATAAAAACCACATCGGGTTTGCCGATCAATTTCTCTACTTCTGCTAAATTTACCCGAATCGAGGGATTATCACGGACAGTAAAGCTCCCGGGTTGATATTTAGGGAATTCTTTCGTTACCTTCTGTTCAGAACCCTTATAACCCTTAAACCCGCCATCTAAGACCGCCACATCTCGGAAACCCGATCGCTCTAGTAAATAGGCGACCATGGTTGCCCCCAAGACATCGCGACCATCGGAATATACCAGCACTCGATCGCCATTAGTGATTCCCGCGGCGGCAAAGAGACTGCCAATTTTATCCTCTTGCCAATATTGAACCGGCAAAAATCCGTTTGGACCACGAAAATTATTGTCGGCTATATTCACCGCTTTCGGTAAATGACCGGTGATATATTCCAAAGGGTTAATCCGCACATCGAGAATTTTTAACTTCGGATCGTTGAGATTTTGTGCTACCCAAACCGGCGATACAAAGTCTATCTTAGTCTCAGATTTAGACGTGGCCATCAGGGGCGATGACGGGGCTAAGGTAAAGGTTAAAATGCAGAGGAGAACTAAAGTGAAAAAAGCAAGGGGACGGCTTTGAAACCGTCCCAGGGATAGACCCTTCCCTTGACGCAGTTTTGGTTTCATGATTCAGTGTCAGCGACGAGTATCAAACGATAATTACTATAGGGCTTTGATTAGCTTTCTCCAAAAATTTAGGTATAACGTGATATTTTTTTTGCAGCAAGTAGGCCGATTAATTATTAATTTCTTCTTGGGTGTTGATCGCCTTGGGTGTCTTTAATAACTGTTGCCACCAGATATGCACTAGGAGCGACCAAGCGATCGCTAAAAGCCAAGAGGCAAGGATATCACTAGGAAAGTGAACTCCTAAATAAAGACGAGTCCAAGCAATAACCAAAACCAAGGGAATCCCCAGTAAAACTACCCCGAAAAACCAGCGCGTTCTCCAAGATAAAATCAGTAAAGAAACCACTAACAGGGAACTAAATAAAGCATGACCGCTAGGGAAGGCAAAATCATCGGGTAAGGGATAAAATAACGGCCAAAATTGCGGGCGATTTCGATGAAAAAGAATCTTAAGATTATAACTAATTGCCCAACCTCCCGCCATATTTACAAGGAGATAAGCGAACCCATACCAGTATTTTTTTAGGGCAAAAATCAGCAGTGAAATTGTTAGTATCGGAGCCACTCCCCAATAAGTACCTAATCCCGTTAGTTTTATCGCCAAAAAGTTTAGGTTTAAATTAGCGGTTTGATGAATAGATAGCATCAGGGATTTTTCCCACGCAAATCCTTGGGGATGCCGATCAATAGCGATCGCTAAATCCGTAAAAGTTAGGGATGTTAACAAGATGGCTAAGAAAATTAAGCTATTGTTTAAGTAAGTTTTGGGAATCACGGGGAAAAAGTGGCGATCGAGGATAACAGGGGCATTTCTAATACCTGAAAATGGAGCAAGACCAGAATAACTAATGTATAGGCAGTCGAGGAAAGTAATCCATTTCTTAATTCTTTTGACCAATTGCGTTCTTCTTTCTCTCCACCGATTAATTCTTTCGTCCCGAATTGCATCAGTAGGATTCCCACAAGATTAGATAACCAATAACCAACCACGGCTGCGGGTAGAAAAAAATCGGCGTGTAAGCAAGCAATTAAACGACCGAAACCGTAGGCGATCGGCAGATTAAAAATTAGATCATTCCACCAACATAGGGGCGATAATAAGTAACCAATCAATACCAGGCTTCCGTTTTTGATTTTGTCAAGTAGATACATCTTTTTTTAGTTACTAACTATTAGTTTTGTTTTTTTGCCATCAGCTATCTAGGGTTTGCTGAAAAAGTTTGTTGGTGGGGGCAGGGTGTGGGGTGTGGGGTGTGGGGTGTAGGGTTTTACCGATTTTGAGGTAGTCAGTTACCTAATTTTCAGGGAAAAAATCCCTAAATTTTACCCCCGATCCCTCCAATGGTCGGCACTTTTTGAGGTCAAAAAAGTCTAAAAGCCTTATCCAACAAGGTTTTTAGATTTATTCAGCAAGCTCTATCTAAGTAAGTAGGTGTTGAAAATTGTCAGATACCCCCCTTATTAAGGGGGGATTAAGGGGGGATCAATTAATCAGAACCACTTACTTAGCTAACGGCTGACGGCCTACTACTAATTAACGCTGAATTTGGTCAAAAATCGCCCCATCAGCGAAGAATTTTTTCTGGATCGCATCCCAACTACCAACCGCCGTATAGGGGAACAGATTCGACACTTTTGGATATTGTTTACTAAACTCTTTAGCCACATTAGCATTAACGGGACGGAAACCCACCTTGGCGAATTCCCGCTGCGCTTCCGGAGTAAAGAGAAATTGGGCAAAAGCTGTCGCTACTTCCCGGGTTTTGCGTTTATCGACTATTTTATCCACTACGGCCACGGGCGGATCGATCGAAACATTGACTGGAGGAATAGTATAGGAAAAACCGGTTTCTCCTTTTTGACGGGCCAGAATCACTTCGTTTTCGTAGTTAAGCAGCACATCCCCCTGATCCTGTTTAAAGAAGACATCGCTGGCTTCCCGGGCATCTTTGGGTAGTACAGGCACGTTTTTATAGACATTGCGGACGAAATTGGTCGCTTGTGCTTCATTGCCGCCGGTCCGAGTTACCGATCCCCACAGGGCCAGAAAATTCCACCGGGCCACCCCAGAGGTTTTCGGGTTGGCAGTGATGACTTTAATCCCCGATTTGGCTAGATCTGGCCAGTTGCGGATTCCTTTGGGATTGCCCTGACGAGTAACTAAGGCTACCACGGAACGAGTGGCGATGGCGTTATTGGGGAGTTCTTTCTGCCAACCGGGGTTAACTAAACCCGCTTTTTGCAAGCGTTCCACATCGGAACCGATGGCCAAATTTACCACATCTGCATCTAATCCGTCGATAACAGCGCGGGTTTGGGAACCAGAGCCGCCATAACTCTGTTTAATCACTACATCCTGTTTTTTCTCTCTTTTCCATTTGTTGACGAATAGAGGGATGATTTTCGAGTAGGCCGATTGAGTCACCGCGTAGGAAACCAGGGTGATTTCCACGGTTTGTTGTTTAGCTTGCTCTTTATCCGCAGCTGCCAGCAGCTTACTCGATGCTGATAGGGGACTAAAAGTTAGTCCGATTCCCGTTGTGACGACGGCAGCCGTAGCTAGAGAAATAAAAGGTAAGAGGGTTTTCGGTTTTGGGGATCTAGGATCAGGGATCACGATGTCATCGGCTCCTTTGTTTATTTATGGGAGATTGCTAGGTATTTTCTCTGAGATTGTATTTTATATGAAATAAAAAACAATTTCAATACATCGAAGAAAAAATTATACTGTTTGGGTTAGATGCAAAGAAATCAAGCCATTAATGGCTTGATTAGCTGAAAAAACTGGAAATATTCGATTTATACGGCTTAAATGTGCCTTTAAATTTGCCTGAAGCCTCTTTATGCTTGCAGAATAGAGATTTTATCGTTTTTATGGAGAGGAAAGAATTTTTTAGCGATCAAAAACCTCTCCCTAGGTGGGTTCACTGGTGAAGTTAGCGGACTTTAGCAACTATTACCCTAAAATTGAAGCGGTCTAACGACTTCCATCAATGTGCATGGTGCGTTCCCCAAAATCTATTGGTGGAGCAGTAGGACTTGCATTATCGCACTGAGACAGTCCAGTAGGGTGTGTTAGCGTCAGCGTAACGCACGGATTTTGAACATTAGATAAGGTGCGTTACATTTCATTAACGCACCCTACCAGATCGGCGTACTGCTATGCAGTGCCTTCGGCATCGCACTTAGACTGACAGCTTCAATCAATGTGCATGGTGCGTTCTCAAAAATCCTGCATTAGGGAACGCACCCTACAGCGATTGCGATCTATTCAGAAACTTGCCGCATAACGGCTAAGTTATGCCGTGCATCTCACCGATAAGACTGCGATCGCCTTAATTTTCAAGCGTAGCCGACAATATCATGGAATGAATAACCGACCAACCCCCTTGTAATTATCAAGATCTACAGCAATTTCGATCAGTCGTTCAGCGCAGCGCTCTCTATACTCAGCTTCACTCAAACGATCGAGATTTCCCATCGTCAACACTGGAAACGAGTTCTCTGTGTTCTCTTCTCGCATAACCTGCTCAAGGGAATCATCACCCTTCATATTTCGGTTAGCAGTAAGAATCATCATCTCCTGTTCTTGAGCATAGCGCCAGACTACGCGATCGCTACTTTCCATCGACAATCCAACCTCTCTAAAGGTGACAAATTGGACAGACTGAAACTCAAGCCAACCACGTTTTGCCAATATACCAAGAAAAATCAGCGCATAACCGTCGAGGTTGTAGTCAACTAAGAAAGTCATTGTTTTTGTGCGGCACGTCTCGCTCTCTGCTCCTCAAGCTTTGCCCAAAACGCTTCTTGCCCTGGTTTATGTGGCATTGCTGCAATTCGAGCAAAGCGTTCGCGGTTACGATCTTCCCAGTACTGACGAATTTCTTCTCTATTTTGAAGAACCTCTTGATATTCAACCTCGACCTGAGCTTGGTTTGCCGTAATGTAGGACAAAGCTGCGTCAATTTGCGCGTCCGTGAGGTTAAATGTGTCGCGAATCAGTTTAGCAGGATAATCAGCTTTTAGGAGATCGATCACATCATAGAGGCTAGTGCGTGTGCCAGCAATCGTTAGCCCACGCTCTGTACGGATAATTTTCGCTTGTTGGTTTGCCGTCCAGGTCATTCCCTTAGCTCCTTAGAATCCACTTAATGGTCAATGGTTTCACCAGACAAATATTGGTCAATTTTTTCTGACCAATCAGGTTCACCGTTCATTATAGTCCGCCCCTTGCGCGACCAGATCGGCGTACTGCTAGGCAGTGCCTTCGTCATCCCACTTAGACTCACAGCTTCAATCAATGTGCAGGGTGCGTTCCCCAAAATCTATTGGTGGAGCAGTAGGACTTGCATTAAGGAACGCACCCTACAGCGATAGCGTACTGCTATGCAGTGCCTTCGGCATCGCACTGAAACAATCCAGTAGGGTGTGTTAGCGTCAGCGTAACGCACGAATTTTGAACATTAGATCCCACATTCCGCACCCTAAGTGTCACAACGTCTCAAAAGAGGAAGATGCCTGAGTCAAAATACTTATCTAGAGGAGTGAGTTGGCGGGAAGCTGCCGGCAACTAAGCCGAAAATTTCAGGGTTCCCCCGGTCATTATCAATAAACAGTGCTTGTTGAGAATGACCAGGCAATCAGACTTAACATCTAGGGGGAGATGTTCCAGTTGCTCGCTTTGTTTTGTCGGCTCTTCGGTAATTGTTATGCAAATAATTAACTTAAAATAAAATTCGATGAGAGTACCTAGTCTCAAAAATAGCTGAAATTCAT
>NZ_JASJFB010000641.1:0-6597 GCF_030065455.1 Microcystis sp. M53602_WE12
CCCACACCCCACACCCCACACCCCACACCCCACACCCCACACCCTACACCCCACACCCTACACCCCACACCCTACACCCCACTTCCCCACACCCTACACCCCACTTCTCCAACAATTGTAAAGAAATGTTACAATTATGCTGTCATAACAGCTTACCATCTTGACAGGAGGGAAAGACAGTGGTTATAGTAAGGACACATACCCGGGTAAACCAATTTAGTGATATGCAAGACAAGCAAAAAGTCACACTGTACCTTCCCCCTGGAGTCCATCGTCAACTAAAAATAAGGGCCGCAATCGATGAAGAATCGATGTCAGGGCTGGTGGAAAAAGCGATCGCTTTCTACCTAAAATACCCCGAAAAGGTAGAAGAAATCGAAGCCGCCGCCTATGGCAAAACCTATCAGGTTCATGTCTGTCCCGAGTGTGATGCCGCCTTAGTGATGAAAGAAGATCGGCTAAGGTCAATCAAACGCCAGCCCGGAATAGTCGGCGACGAGTTCCCGCTCGAAGTTCCCGAACCCGTTGGCGCTCAAGGAACCGCAGAGGGAGAAGCAGCCTTAGTTCCCTGCTAAACTCTCGGTAGCCGCCCAAGGTCAAAACCGTTACCACAAATAGGGTCGATGTTATGAAAGAAGAGCTAGAAATTCTCGTCAAGGCTCAGTATCCCCTGATTTACCTCGTCACCTCCGAGGAGGAAAGGGCGGAAGAAGCCATCAGCAAAATAGCCCAACTAAATACACAACATCGACGGGTGTTTGTCTGGACTGTCACCCACGGCATGATCGAACTAGGTCAACCGCGCCAAACCAGTCAACATAATACCGTGTCGCCAGAAGCGGCGATCGAATGGGTAGTGCGTCAACGGGAAGCGGGCATCTATATATTTAAAGACCTGCATCCGTTCATCACTTCTGCTCCGGTCACTCGCTGGTTGAGAGATGCGATCGCAAGCTTTAAAGGAACCGAAAAAATCATTATTTTAATGTCTCCCCTGCAAGAAGTCCCCATAGAACTAGAGAAAGACGTAGTAGTTCTAGATTTTCCCCTGCCGGACATGGGAGAGTTAGATACAGTTCTCTCACAACACCTAGGCAAAAATCAAAATCGTCGTACCACCACAGAGGTCCGGGAAAAACTCCTGAAAGCGGCCTTAGGCTTAACCAAAGATGAAGCCGAAAAAGTTTACCGCAAAGCCCATGTAAAAGCGAACAAATTGACGGAAGACGAGGTAGAAATCGTCCTTTCCGAGAAAAAACAACTGATTCGCCGCAACGGAATTTTAGAATACGTTGAAGAAGACGAGACCATCAACGCCGTCGGTGGTCTGGAAGAATTAAAAAAATGGTTAAAACAGCGATCAAACGCCTTTACAGAAAGAGCCAGAGGTTACGGACTCCCGCAACCGAAAGGAATGCTAATTTTAGGAGTACCCGGCTGTGGTAAGTCCTTAATCGCTAAAACCACCTCGCGCCTCTGGAGTTTACCGCTCCTGCGCTTAGATATGGGACGGGTTTACGATGGTTCCATGGTGGGACGGTCTGAGGCTAACCTGCGTAATGCCCTAAAAACTGCCGAATCCATCTCTCCAGCCATTCTGTTCATCGATGAATTAGATAAAGCTTTTGCCGGTGGCACAGGATCCGCCGATTCCGATGGGGGAACCTCTAGCCGCATCTTCGGCTCCTTCCTGACTTGGATGCAGGAAAAAACCTCACCCGTCTTCGTTATGGCCACAGCTAACCGGATTGAACGGCTACCCGGGGAATTTCTCCGCAAGGGGCGCTTCGATGAAATCTTCTTTGTCGATTTGCCCAATTCCGAAGAAAGACAAGATATCTTTAATATTCACCTGACTAAACGACGCTCCGACATTTCTCGCTTCGATTTGGAGCAGTTAGCCAAGGTATCCGATGGGTTTTCCGGTGCGGAAATAGAACAGGCGCTGATTGCCGCCATGTATGAGGCCTTCGCCCAAGATCGCGAATTCACGCAATTAGACATTATTGCGGCGATTAAGGCGACTCTGCCCCTATCTCGCACCATGACCGAACAGGTGACGGCCCTGCGTGATTGGGCCAGACAACGCGCCCGACCTGCTTCGGCCTCCGTCGCTGAGTACCAGCGATTGGAGTTCTAACAGACTTTCGCCCGCTCCCAACGGGATGAAAGGCTAGTTCTCAGGGACTAGCAATGCCTCGAAAAGCCGCTTGGCGGCACTCTTTAACTCTCAATCTGTTGTTGTTGATTCTTATCTACAAAGAGGAAATTCCAATGTCTCATTTTAGCACTCTCCGGACCAAAATCACCGATGCCGAAATCCTCAAAGCTTCTCTCCGCGACCTCGGTATTAGCGTAAAAACCGAAGCTGATGTTCGTGGTTACAACGGTCAACGGGTTCGCTCCGACATCGTTGCTGTTCTCGATGGCGAATATGATCTCGGTTGGTCCCGCAATACCGACGGCAGTTTCGATTTAATCGCTGACCTCTGGGGTGTGGCCAAAAAACACAATCAAACCGAATTGATCAACTCGATCAACCAAAAATACGCTGTGAACAAAACCCTATCCGAAGTGAAACAGCGCGGTCTGCAAAACGCTAACGTTAAGCTAGTCGTTCAAAGCTAAGATTTACAGCGCGTTCCCAAGCCTAGGGGTTGACCAGTTCGGTTAACCCTTTTTTCTGTCTGTGGGGTATGTTAAGAATAGTAAAATTAACTTGACAAAAATGCTCCGACCCGAAGAAAGAACTAAACTCGATCCGACGAAAGACAGCGATTTTTATGCTTTTCCCCGCTTTGTCACCCACGTGGATGAGGGTTTTATCGATCGATTAACCGCTCTCTACCGAGAGATCTTATCGCCGAATACACGCATTTTAGACCTGATGAGCAGCTGGGTGTCCCATTTACCGGAGGAGATGGAATTTGAGCATATCGAAGGTCACGGGATGAATGGGGAGGAGTTAGCCAAAAATCCCCGCTTGCATAGTTATTTTGTCCAAGACCTGAATGCACAGCCAAAATTGCCCCTAGAGGATAGTTCTTTTGATGCGGTGTTAATCACAGTGTCGGTGCAGTATTTGCAGTATCCAGAGGCGATTTTTGCGGAACTGTATCGCATTTTAAAGCCTAATGGTCTGGTGGTGGTCAGTTTTTCCAATCGGATGTTTTACCAAAAAGCGATCGCTGCTTGGCGCGATAATAGCGATTTAGGCCGGGTGGCCCTAGTGAAATCCTATTTTAAATCGGTGGCGGGATTTAGGGAAGTACAGGCGATCGTTCGTCCTGCTACTACCCCCAGTTTCCTGCAAATGTTAGGAATTATGGTTGCTGATCCCTTCTATGCAGTGATAGGGAAAAAGAATCCTCTCTAGGATTATAGTCATCGTTTGAATTCTTAATCCCTAATGCTCGCCATCCAATGCCGACTCTGACTGACCAGATTTTTTCTCTTGGTTTCACCTCTTTGAACTCTAGGCTGGGGTGAAATGGATTTTCTTTCCAAATCTGGTAATTTTTCTTGGCTGTTTCTTGTACCCTTTGCGGCAAACTTAGAAAAAGTTGACGAAACCTCTTGGTTCTGGATGACTTCATTCTTCCCCAAAGCCTTTATCTTCTGTTCTCCCCTCTTGTTCTTCTATCAGAGCTTCCTGTGCCATTGTTATTAAAGCTCCCAATTCCATATCTTCGTTGGAAAGGCTTTTCTGCCATTTTAATTCACCTTCAATATCTTCCAGCAATTGTTGAGCAAGTTCATCTTGAAGATGCTCTGGCAGTTTCTGGATTTCTGTGAATGCTTTTTGCAATAGAGTAGTCATGTTTTGTTCATGTTTTACGGGTATTGAACTATTTTACTACTTTTTCTACTCTTGCAATCTAACGGTTTAAGTTTGTCTAAGTAGGTGGGTGGAATTAAATATAAAATGAACGTAGGTTGGGTTGAAGCATGAAACCCAACGCCCGCATGGGTTACGCTACCGCTAACCCATCCTACAAATAATTGTGCCTACCTACTTATAGCTTTATTGTCAACGACTTTAGGGAATAACGGGCTTCAATAAAAGGGCTTCTGAGGGCTGCTCAAGCATTAATAAGCTGTTCGTAATTTAAATTGCTTGTTGAGACGAGGCAAGAGGCAACAGTAAAGGAATTGGAGGAGATTCGGCTAATCTAAGAATAAGCAGTTTAAATAGGGTTTGCTGAATAAATGTGAAATGTAGGCAAGGTAGGGGTTTTGTGGCTTTACGAGCGAAACAGGTGCAAGATTTTTGCGTCTTCATCGGCCCGCGTCCTGTAGGGGCGAAGCATTTGGGCATAACCTATCGGTGAAACCGGAGATTTTCTATCCGAATGCTTCGCCCGTACTTTTTGCCGCAAACCCTAAATATGTCTTAGCTTACCAGCGCGTCCGCTTCGCCCTAATCTCAATCCTGTTGTGGCAACGATATCAGAGTTTTGTTTTTTACTTTTTGAACAGTCAACCAAACATTTAAACCGTCCACAACTGCTGTTGCCGTTGTGCTAGAATGGCGAAAAATTCCCCCCATTGATGATTATGTTAGCAGAATTAGCCGCCGCCGAAATCGCTAAAATCGCCTTTGAAGCTGTTATCGGTAAATTAACGGAAGGAGCAATGGATAAAGGTGTAGAATTGTGGCAAAAAATTAAGCAAAAGTTACAAAAGGAACCCTCCGCAGCCAAGGTTTTAGCGGCAGCAGAACAAACTAAATCCGAGGCGATGATTGAACAGCAAGTGGTTCCTTTTTTACAGGTAGAAATGCTCAAAGACCCCAATTTTGCCCAAGAAATCCAAACCCTAGCACAACAAATTATGACAATTAATCAGAATCAAACAGAAACAAAAACTCAAATTGGTACACAAATAAACAAAGATATTAAACAACAATTGAACATTCAAGAAGTTAAGGGTAATTTAAATCTAGGAATCCCTCCTGAATGACTGGCGGCTCTGCACGCAAAAGCAGACGCAATAGAAAATAATCGCAGTAGTCAAAGGAGTACTTTCAAGGGAGGAGATGCTCGAAAACGTCTCGCCTATTGGCAGGGAAGGAAGGAGGAAATCACCCAAATTAAGCAGTGGTTTACTGATCAAAATGTTACGATGATTGGCATCAAAGGAGTTGGAGGGATTGGAAAATCTACCCTAGCCAGTAAAATTTTTGAGGAGAAAATTACCCTAGATCCTTCCCTAGGGGACGATGAAGATTTATTCCCAAAACGCTTTTGGTGGGAAGCGGGAAATCTGGGCGGATTTAGTGGTTTAGCTCGCCAACTCCTGACGGAATTTGGTTATCCTGTCCCCGAAAAAGAAATAGATTTACAGGAAGCTTTAATCAGACAATTGCAACGCCATCGCCACCTAATTATTATCGATAATCTAGAGAGTTTATTAGGGGAAGATGGTTCTTGGAATAATGAATTTTATCAGCAGTTTTTCACTGCTTGGATAGAAAAAGGTGACACCAGCAAAATTATAGTCACCACCAGAGAAAAGCCAAAAACTAGGGGTTTTAACCGTTGGATTGAGCTAAAAGGTTTGAAACCACCTGAAGGGGCGCAATTGTTAGCGGAATCGCAAATAACAGGGGATCTAGAGAACTTTTCTCGACGGGTGGATGGTCATCCATTACTCCTGCGATTGGTGGCGGATTTAATCTTAGCAGAATTTCCGCAAAACCCCAGTTTAGAAAGGTTAGCGGATTTAGGATTAGGAAATTTATCGCAACTTTTGAGCGATCCGCAGGTGGTGGGGAGTCATCGTCAAGAGACAGTGGGAATTGCTTTAGTTTTAGATGCTAGTTTTCAGCGACTTAGCCAAAGACAGCAGGAATTATTCACTAAAACCAGCATTTATCGCCGAGAATTTGATTCTCCAGCAGCCAAAGCGGTGATGGATAATTACCCGGAGATCGCACTATCCGAGATCACGGCAGATCTGCGAGAATTACAGCGACGATCATTATTAGAAGAAAAAGAGGAAAATCGCCAGCGAATTTTTAGTTTTCAGCCTTTAGTTTGGGAATATGCACAATACAAAGCCGGTGATCAAAGGGAATTACACCAAAAAGCGATCGCCTATTATCTTTCTATTGCTCAACCCGACTCCTGGGAAATCCTCAACGATGTGCAACCTTACCTAGAAATTTTCTATCATTGCTATCAGTTAACCGAGTACGACAATGCTTTTGATATTCTCCGTGCTATCGAGGATTTTCTCACCCGACGGGGGTATTATCAAACCCTAGCGGATTATTACCTTGAATTAGTCACTGTTTACCAACAACAGGAGGAGCAAACCAACTGGAATTATGCCGCATCCCTCACCAGTTTAGGCAATGTTTACCAATCCCTAGGAGAATACCAAAAAGCGATCGAGTTTCATCAACAGTCCTTAGCAATCGAACGCGAAATCGGTGATCGGGGGGGTGAAGCGTCTTCCTACAATAATTTAGGCAATGTTTACGATTCCCTAGGAGAATACCAAAAAGCGAGCGAGTTTTATCAACAGTCCTTAGCAATCACACGGGAAATCGGTGATCGGGGGGGTGAAGCGTCTTCCTACAATAATTTAGGC
>NZ_JASJFB010000233.1:0-2524 GCF_030065455.1 Microcystis sp. M53602_WE12
ACTTTTTTCCCCTCAAAAAGTGCCAGCCATTGCGGGGGTCGGGGTGAAAATTCAGGTGCTTTTTCCCTGAAAATTAGGTAATTGACCACCTGAAAATGGGTAAAACCCCACACCCCACACCCCACACCCCACACCCTGCCCCTAGGAAAAACTTTTTCAGCAGACCCTACTTAGGATCAGCCCGTTCAAAGTGGTGCAAAAGACAAAAAAGCCAGCCGGATTTGTCCCCGCATCGGGGTGAGGAATTAACCAGGGAGAAAATCGCCCCACCACTAACCGCTAAACCGTCTTACTTTTGCCAGTTTTACTGCCTGGGGAAGTAGTTTTTTTAGTGGTGGTAGAAGTAGTTTTCTTGGTAGTGGTTTTCTTGGCAGTGGTTGTCTTGGCCGCTAGGGCGACTAAAGCTTGTTCTAGGGTGAGGGTTTCGGCGGTTTCTCCTTCGGGAATCTTGGCGTTGGTCTTACCGTGCTTGATATAAACTCCGTAGGGTCCCTCGTACAATCCCACCAATTCCCCATCGTCGGGATGTTTACCCAATTCTTTTAAGGGTGGTTTGGTAGAACCGCGGGCGCTGCGAGTTTTTTTCGGTTCGGCTAATAAGGCCAAAGCTCGATCGAGGGTTATGGTTAAGACATCATCGCCGGCTTTCAGGGAACGATATTCTTTTTCCTTACCCTGTTCCTGAACCACATAGGGGCCGAAACGCCCTAAACTGGCTTTAATTTTGCCTCCGGTGAGGGGATGGGTTCCCAGCAGTCGCGGCAGTGCTAATAAACCCACCGCTTGTTCGAGGGTGATGTCCTCGGGTTTGACTCCTTTGGGTAAGGAGGCGCGTTTCGGTTTGGGATTGTCATCGCTGATATCTCCTAACTGGACGTAGGGACCGTAACTACCCACCAGCAGATAAATCGGCTCTCCGGTGTCGGGATGAAGACCTAATTTATCCGGACCTTCGGTTTTTTGTCGCAGCAGGGTTTCTACCTGTTCGGGGTTCAGATCCGCCGGGGTTAAATCGGCCGGGATGGAAGCGGTGAGGATTTCATCCCCCCGGGGGACTTCCAGATAGGGTCCGTATTTGCCGATCTTGATAGTTGCCTGTAAATCCTCTAAAATCACCGATTTGGCGGTGCTAGAGTTAATTTGACTCTCGCGCTCTTTTACTTGGCTTTCTAGCCCCTTTTCGCCGCGATAGAAGCGATCGAGATAGGGCAACCATTGGGCGGAACCGGTGGCGATATCGTCGAGGGTTTCCTCCATTTTCGAGGTAAATTTGGGATCTACCAGGTCGGGGAAATGATTTTCTAACAAACTAACCACGGCAAAAGCGGTGAAGGTGGGAATCAAGGTTTTATTCCGCATTTGGGCATAACCGCGATCGATAATTGTGCCGAGAATGGTGGCGTAGGTGCTGGGTCGCCCGATTCCTTCACTTTCGAGGGTTTTTACCAGGGAGGCTTCGCTATAACGGGCGGGGGGTTGGGTATCGTGGCTAATGGCTTCTAGTTGGCGACAATTGGGGGTGTCACCGACGTTGAGGGCGGGTAAGATTATTTCTTGGTCGTCGATGGCGGCTTCGGGATCGTCGGAACCTTCCACATAGGCGCGGAAAAAGCCGGGGAAGTCGATTCTTTTGCCAGAGGAGCGAAATCCGGCATTTTCTACCTGAATATTGACGGCGATCTGGGTAATGCGGGCATCGGCCATCTGTGAGGCGACGGTACGTTTCCAGATTAAATCATAGAGGGCGAATTCTAGTCCGCTCAGGCCGGTTTCCCGGGGCAGGCGAAAGCTACTACCGGCGGGCCGGATGGCTTCGTGTGCTTCCTGTGCGCCTTTGCTTTTGGTGGTGTACTGCCGGGGTTGGGGACTGAGGTAATTTTTTCCGTACATTTGTTCTACACAATTGCGGGCGGCGGTGATAGCCTGATCGGAAAGATGGACGGAATCGGTCCGCATATAGGTGATGTAGCCCTGTTCGTAGAGATTTTGGGCGATTCGCATGGTGTCGCGGGCGGATATGCCCAGTTTCCGGTTAGCCTCTTGCTGTAGGGTGGAGGTGGTGAAGGGGGGGGAAGGTTTGCGAGTGGTGGGTTTTTCTTCGGTGTGGCTAACGCGCCAGATTTTGTCTTCGATGCGTTCTTTTAAGGCGGCGGCGGTGGCTTGATCCAAAAGTGTCACCTGGCGACCGGGGAGCAGTCTGCCGGTTTCGGCATCGAAATCGCTCCCATTTGCCACTTTTTGACCGTTTAAGGTGACTAATTTCGACTCGAATTGATTTTTGTCTTTTTCGAGGGTGGCTTTCAGATCCCAATAATTGGCGGTTTTAAAGGCTCGTCGTTCTCGTTCGCGCTGCACGAGCAGACGTACCGCCACGGATTGCACCCGGCCGGCGGATAACCCTTTGGAGATTTTTTTCCAGAGTAGGGGGGAGAGGGTATAACCGTAGAGGCGATCGAGTATGCGGCGGGTTTCTTGGGCGTGAACTAAATTTTCGTCGATGGAGCGACAATTTTTGAGGGCGGCT
>NZ_JASJFB010000300.1:0-3065 GCF_030065455.1 Microcystis sp. M53602_WE12
GGTGGAGGGAATCAACAATAAACTTAAACTAATAAAACGGAGAGGCTATGGCTTTAGAAACTTTCGGAATTTTTGGGTTAGAAGTATGTTATCTTGGCATCTTGTATGTTGATTTAGCATAAAGGGTAACGAAGAGCCGAATCATTGAAAAGCCTTTGTCGAAATAGCCCACAAAATGAATCACTGCGATTGCGCTCTCAACTACTGCCAACAAGCGCTTGAATTATGCCAAGAATTGGGGATTACCTTGGTTAAAGAGTGTGAGGAACTGTTAGGGCAAATTCAGGTTACATTAGAAGAAGATTAGAAACCCTTGATCACCTATACCAACCATGAAAATTAAAGCGATTATTCATCCAGCCGAAGAAGGCGGTTATTGGGCGGAAGTTCCGGCCCTTCCAGGTTGCATCACGGAAGGCGATAGCCTAGAAGAAGTCACCCATAACTTAAAAGATGCGATCGAAGGATGGTTAGCCGTCGCTAATGAATCCTATCCACGCGGAAGATCAACTGTTAGAAATTGTCCAATGTTTATCCTCTTGACTAACTGATTATGAACAATATCCAAGACTATGATCTAGTTGCTTTAACCGAAGACATCACAGCAATCCACAAAACGACCCATCAGCCCATCCTTCTGCGTCGCGGACAAATGGGAACTGTTTTAATGTCTTTTAATCAGCAAGCTTTTCTGATTGATTTTACCGATCAAAACGGCCAAACCTTTGCGATGGAAACCGTTGATCACTCAAAACTTCTACGGCTGATCAGTGAACCTGAATTAGTCTCAGTCTAAGATAAAACTTTCGCCAACTTTTAGATAGAACTCTTTATCTTGCTATTCGGGAAAAAACTTTCAACAGCTTATTTCATCAAGAAATTGGTCAAATACTCCTTGAAGAAAAAACACTAAAACTAATTATCTTTAACCCTGACAATGAGGTAATCACCCAATGGATAAACTAAACCATTACCGCAAAATTATTCATCAGATTCTTGTCCCCTATAGCCAAATTATTTATAACAATGCGGACATTCAAAATCGTCTAGCTTTTGATCCTCAGAATGATCAATATCTCGTCATTTCAGAAGGTTGGCAACAGAATCAGCGTTATCATGATTGTCTGATTCATTTAGAAATTATTAACGAGAAAATTTGGGTACAATGTGACAACACCGAAGACGGTATCACCAAAGAATTACTAAGCGCAGGCATTGCTAAAGAAGATATTGTTTTGGGATTCCATGAACCTAAAATACGTCAATATACAGGCTTCGCTGTCGCTTAACTTTCAAATATGATGGACAATTCTCAAAACCGCAATCGCCGCCAAATGAATCACTATTAGAAGAAGATTAGAAACTCTTGATAACCCAAGTCAGCCATGAAAATCACCTACTTTCAGGATACGGATACTCTATACCTAGAGTTCAATAACAATCCTATTGTCGAGACTCAAGAAATCAATGAAAATACAAAATACAAAATACAAAATACCTTGGTCGATCTTGATCAGCAGGGGAATATTTGTGCAATCACCTTGGAACAGGCCAGAAGCTTAACGGATCTGAATGCTTTTTCCCTCGAAACTATTGTCGCGCCTCAATTAGCTTCAAGTTTATAAGAGTTGTCATAATAAAATTATTCTATAAACCTTGACGTGATATAATATATATAACATTTGGGCGCAGATTCCTTGTGACCCTATAATCGGACAAATTCGTTATTATCAATGACAACAACTTTAATCAATCACATTGAAATTACCCCAGAAACTTGTGGCGGTAAACCGCGCATCGCAGGTCATCGCATCAAAGTCCAAGATGTCGTTATTTGGCACGAACGCCTGGGAATGTCACCCGATGAAATTGTTTATCATTATCCCAGCATTACTTTAGCTGATGTTTACGCGGCCCTTTCTTACTATCACGATCACCTTGAAGAAATTAGACAACAAATCACAGATGATGATACCTTTGCCAAGGAAATGCAAGCTAAAACACCTTCTCTAGTCCAAGAAAAACTAAAAAAAATGAATGGGCAATAAAATTAAATTTCACCTTGATGAAAATGTAAGCTATAGCATTGCTCTTGGATTGCGCCAGCGAGGCCTTGATGTTACTACCACTCCAGAAGAAAATTTATTGGGGGTATCCGATGAAATACAATTGCAATTTGCCTTAGCCAATGGTCGCGTGATTTTTACTCAAGATACTGATTTTTTAAGAATCAATCAATCATCTATAACTCATGCAGGAATTGCTTACTGTCCCCAACAAAGTAAATCTATTGGTCAAATAATTCGAGGACTACTCTTAATCTGGGAAATTCTTGAACCCGAAGAAATGTATAATCACATAGAGTTTATATAGAACCGCATGAAAAAGTGAATTAGTATTTGGCAGATCGATAAAAATAATCAAAAAGCTAATTTTGTTACTCTTTACTACGATAAAATTAAGGAGTATGAATAATGCAACCCGTCCAACTTTTTCAACAAGTCAAATTATGTAGAGATGTCCCCGACACTATTTTTTAAAAAGGTGATCAGGGAACAATTATTGAATATTTACCTCCTAATGAACAACAATCAGAAGCAGGTTATCTCCTAGAAATGTTTGACAATAACGAAACCATTGACGTGATAGCGGTTCCCGTTTCTTGGATAAGTTCTATTAACTAACGATTAGCAAAAATTCAGGCTACATTAGAAGAAGATTAGAAACCCTTGATCACCTATACCAACCATGAAAATTAAAGCAATTCTCAAAATTTAACTTTTTATCCAAATAGGAGAAATTTCATGAGTACCACTATCAATCTTCAAATCACTTTTGAATCTCTAACCGAAGCGATTAAATCCCTTGACTTAACGCAAAAACAACAATTATTAGAAATACTAGAACAACAAATTTTTCAAGCAGAAGAAACTTCCTATCAAGACGACGAGGAAACCTTAGCAGGCAACATCTCAATAAATGCTGGTAAGGAAGCCGAAGTCAACCTAGAAAATGAACCCGCACTCGTGAGAAAGCATCGACTTAGGTTGCACTGAGGAAGAAAA
>NZ_JASJFB010000793.1:0-4359 GCF_030065455.1 Microcystis sp. M53602_WE12
AAAACGCAGGAAGATTTGGTAAAAGAGACTGTCAGTTTTCACGAGAAATCTCGCTTCTAGGGTTTATTGGCAGTTGCCGAATTGTTTGGCTAAACGGTTAATACTCTAGTATTAATAGACATTGTATAATTTTTTCTCCTTGCTGTCACCAACAAAAATCTAGGGGACATGGCTCTTTTGCTGTATAATCAAGTCTTAATTTTAGGAATTGTCATTATATTTGAGGAAAATCTATGAGTTGGACAGAAGGATATGTATCGGAAGTTAACTACACTAGCGGCTTTTACGGCGAGTTAAGTCCCCTAAAATTAGGTTTAGCGACTCTGATTAAATCGATTCAACCCCCCGATTCTAGCCAAGAATTTACCTATTGTGAATTGGCCTGTGGTCAGGGTTTTACCACGAATATTTTAGCGGCTACCTATCCCCACGCCCAATTTTATGCCAATGATTTCAATCCTAGCCATATCGCCACAGCTAGAGATTTAGCGGCCAAGGCGGGAATGAAGAATATTCTTTTCTTTGATGATAGTTTTGAGGAATTTTTAGAGCGAGATTTACCTCAATTTGACTTCATCAGTCTGCACGGAATTTATAGCTGGATTACTGCCAGAAATCGCCAAGCAATAGTTGATTTTATTCGCCGCAATCTCAAGGTGGGGGGATTAGTTTATATCTCCTATAATGCCCTTCCGGGTTGGTCGGCGGCGATGCCGATGCAAGCTTTAATGTTACGTCATGGTCAACACAGTTCCGAGTCAATTTTAACCCGCATTGAACAGGCTCTTAATTTTACGGGAGAATTATTAGAAGCTAATGCTAGTTATTTTGTCCAAAATCCAATTTTAAAAAGTCGTTACGAGCGCCTGAAAGACCAAAATCGTTATTATTTAGCTCACGAGTATTTCAATCAGGAATGGAATTCTTTTTACTTCGATGAAGTGGCGAAAGAATTAGAGGATGCTAAACTTAAATATGTGGGTTCCGCCCATATTAATGATCATATTGATATGGTCAATCTCTCCCCAGCAGCCCAAGAAAAATTAGCAAAAATCAGCGACCCAATCTATCGGGAAGTAGTGCGAGATTTCTTCGTTAATAGCCAATTCCGTCGTGATATTTTTAGTCGAGGCTCTTTAGGTTTAACCAACCAAGAACAGCTTAAACAACTACAAGAAACCCGGTTTGCTCTACTTGTTAATCCCGCAAATATCAAGTTCGAGCAGCAGTTCCCCGTGGGAGAAGTTAAGTTACAGGAGGCAATTTATCAGCCAATTTGTCAGGTTTTGGCGGAATCTCCCCAAACTTTACTGCAACTACAAAATCACCCCAAAACCTCAAATATTAACTTAAATGGTCTTTACCAAGCTCTCGTGATTTTAACTGGTATTGGCTATATTCATCCTGCTGTGGATGAGCAAACTTGCCAACAACGGAAACCATCTACTGATGCTTTTAATAATGCAGTGAAAGCGAAAGCAGTCTATAGTGAGGAATTAAGCTTTTTAGCTTCTCCTTTGATTGGGACTGGAGTAGTGGTCAATCGTTTAGAACAATTATTCCTCTTGGCTAAATCCTCTAACCAAGATGCCGTACAATTTGTTTGGCAAATTTTGGCAAGTCAAGGCAAAAAAGTGGTTAAAGACGGGAAAACTTTGGAAACAGAGGAGGAGAATATTACTCATCTGAAAACAGTGTACGAGGAGTTTAGTAAAGAACGTTTACTAACATTGCAAAAACTAGGTATTTAGTAAATACTAAGTAAGTGATCTCATTGTAACCGGCTACTTAGATAGGTGGTGCTTTACGACGGATTTTTACTTTCTACGTTTTACTACTTAGTTGATGATAGGTGGTGCGTTACGACGGATTGTTGCCTTCAAGTCAAAGCAGTAATTTTTGCCGTCTAACGCACCCTACGTTTTACTTAGACGGATTTTTACCTTCAAGTCAAAGCAGGAATTTCTGCCGTCTAACGCACCCTACGTTTTACTTAAATGGTCGTTAACACAGTAACATCTACTAAGTGCCTTGCTTTCACTAGCGGGG
This sequence comes from Microcystis sp. M53602_WE12, assembly GCF_030065455.1. NCBI lineage: Bacteria > Bacillati > Cyanobacteriota > Cyanophyceae > Chroococcales > Microcystaceae > Microcystis > Microcystis sp. M53602_WE12. The sequence goes on from NZ_JASJFB010000793.1 coordinate 2,050, forward strand.
AATATTGACCCCGATAATTGCCACTTTTCTGGGGTATGGGGGGAAGCACCCAGAATCTGAGATGCTTCCCCTATCTCGACTAATTTTTTGCCTTGACAAGACCTAGTTAAAAACCCCCACCCTAGCTAGGTTGCACGAGATTATTTAAGCCATAAACCACTTTAGCGGTGATAATCTTATCCTTATCGGTAAGTTCTTCTAACACCTCTTTTCCCTCGACTAAATAGCCAAAAACCGAATAACGACCATCCATGAGATTAAACCCCGGAGGAGTTAATTCATTATCGAATTTAAAGAAAAAGAATTGCGAGGAACCTCCGTTAGGATTAGTATCCGGACGCGCCAAGGCCAATGCACCGAAAGCGTTAAAAGGTAAGGCGAGACTGGGTAAGTAAATCCCTAATTCTTCGAGAGTATTGCCATAAACTGGTTCTTCTTCCCCTTTAATCAAAATTTCTAAGGGAATAGAGCGATATTGCTTAGTTTTCGGGTCAATAAATCCCTCTTCTGCACCGACGGGATCCCCAGTTTGGACAACGAAATTATCTTCGCTGCGAATGAAGGGTAAACCGTCATAAAAACCCCGTTGGACTAAATCCACAAAGTTACCCCCATTAACCGGAGCGCTGTAACCATCGACAACGATAGTTAAATCCCCTTTGGTGGTCTGCATCTCTACGGTGGCACGTCCTCGCAATTGCGGCAAGTTAGCGTATTCCGGGGGAACGTTAAAGGGAAAACCCACCACCATTAATTCTTCTAAAGCGGTGATATTATTGAGCAATTCCCGTCTGGTTGACCAAACTGCCTCTTTATCCTTCGCTTCTACGGCCGTATCGAGGGATGCCACTCCCGTTTTCAGTTTTTCGATTAATTCCTCTCCTTGGCTTTTACTTGCCTCGGGAACACTATCTAAGATAGCGTTGCTTTTGGTAGAAAGGGCATAATTGGCATCCTTGACATCTTTTTTAATCGGACTCCAACGTTTGGCCCGCAGATGTTTGGCAATATCTTCGATCGATTGTTGCACTTGACGAATTGGTTTATTATCTATGGGTAAGGCATTGCGTAAAATAGCAGTGGGATCCGTTACCGCGTCACCCTGAGCAAGCACAGCTAAAGCAGGAGCAGTCCCCTTAACCGTGAACAGACTTAAGATTAAAAATAGTGCTAGGGCGATACTAGCACCGCTTTTTAAGAAAAATTTGCCCGATTCCCGTAATCTTGTCTTTATTTTCATATTTTGGTCGGTTCCTCAATGGCTATACCTATCCAAAATACTTGTAGGCTTTTAGGGGAACCCTTGTCAATAGCTGAGAAAACCGAGTCGGGGGAAGATAAATGTGGTAACTGATGCTAGAGATACTGACCTGAAGATTTTCTCTCAGCCAAATAAGGCTATTTTCTGGGCATTACTGCCAATTACCCGCAAAAAGTGGCTAAAGGGTTGGCAACGGAATTAGTTTTTGGTTGTCCATAAAATTCCCTCTTCCCCCCAAAGATATAAGCTCGATTAATTCCGTATTCTACAGCATTTTCATCAAGCCACTGTTGGGTTTTTGTCAGCAGGGTTTGTCTTTCCTGTTCTCGTTGAATATATCTCTCTCTGAGGATTTTATCGAGTTTTGGGGTAGGAAAAGCGCTGATGGGCTATTTTACCATTTAGTTTATACAGGAACATCCTAACGGCAATTAGCGGCAATTTGATAAACTTTCACGGTTTCTTCGGCACATTTTGCCCAACTAAATTGTTGAGCGCGTTCTCGTCCTTTTTCTGAGAGAGTTTTTCTGAGTTGGCTATCTTGAATTATAGTTAAAATTGCTTGACATAATGCGTCTTCATCGGTGGGATTAATCATAATTCCCGCATCTCCCACCACTTCGGGTAAGGAACTGGTATTAGAAGTAATCACCGGGGTTCCACACTGCATTGCTTCTAGGGGAGGTAATCCAAATCCTTCGTAAAGAGAGGGATAAATAAAAGCAGTGGCACCGCTATAAATAGCACTTAAGTCTTCATCAGGAATGTAACCAGTGAAGATAATTCTATTTTTTAAAATCGGGTTTTCTTGGGCAGTTTTTAAAATATCGTTGTTTTTCCAGCCACTAACACCCACTAAAACTAGATTTAAGTCTATCCTGGGGTTATCGAGGATAATTTTCGTAAAACAACGAATTAGAAAGCTGAGGTTTTTTCTGGGTTCTAAGGTGCAAAGACTGAGAAGATAAGGAGCATTATTAATCTGATATTTTTTAAGTGTATTATCGATAATATCTAGATTTTCAACGGGGAAAAAGTGAGTATCCGCA
>NZ_JASJFB010000287.1:0-3079 GCF_030065455.1 Microcystis sp. M53602_WE12
CCCCATTAATACCAACTGAAACCCATCAGCACCTCCCTTATTAAGGGGGGCAAGGGGGGATCAAACCTTATTAAGGTTAGTCAACAAACCATAGACAATAATCAATTATCACAATCGATTCTAATCCATGCAAAAAAAACTCTATGGACAGCTTGCCGCCCAAGACTAACCAGTTTTCAGATACCCAAGAGCCAGCAGCGAGTCCATCTCAGCGCCAAGCAGTGCCGGTCAATTATGAGTACAGCCTCAATCTGCCGGAATTACTCAACCAGCTTGACCTCTCAGTGTTGATTTCCACCTACCAAGCGGGACGAGTGGCCAGCATTGGCACTTATCAAGGACAAATACGGGTGAGTTTCGCCCATTTTGACCAAGCAATGGGTTTAACCCGAACCGCTACCGGAATTGCTGTGGGCGCTCGTCAGGCAATTTGGAATTTACCCGCTAATCGAGAGATTGCCCCCCAGATTAAACCCGAAGGGGAACAGGATATCGCCTTTTTAGCTCGTTCTTCTCACCTCACCGGTCCGATTATGGGTCATGATTTGGCTTTTGGCAGTAATCGCCTTTGGGTGGTCAATACCCTATTTAACTGTCTGGCAACCATCGAAGGAAATTGGAGTTTTCTCCCCCAGTGGAAACCGCCCTTTATTACCGAGTTAGTCCCCGGAGACCGCTGCCACCTCAATGGCTTGGCTATGGCTGAAAATAGCGGCACTCCCGTATATGTAACGGCATTGGGGGAAACCAACGAGGAAAGCCTCTGGCGAGAGAATAAGGCCCAGGGCGGATGCTTAATTGATGTGCCGAGGGGAGAGGTGATTTTGCGGGGTTTAGCTATGCCCCATTCTCCCCGTCTTTACCAGGGTAATCTCTATTTTCTCAATTCCGGTTATGGAACCTTGAACCGTTGGCATCCCCAAACTGGCAGCACGGAAATCATCGCCGAATTGCCCGGTTTTACCCGGGGTTTAGACTGTTGGGAAGGTCACGCCTTTGTCGGGTTGTCCCAAGTGCGGGAAACGGCGGTTTTTGGCGGTTTACCCCTGGATGAGCGGCGTAATCAATTGCGGTGCGGGTTGGCTATCGTCAACCTGTCCACCGGTCAACTGGTGGCAACTTTTTGGTTCAATAGCGGCGTGGAGGAGGTTTTCGCCGTCTCCGTCCTGCCGGGCTACCGCAACCCGGCACTGATTGGACCAGACACCGACCTCGACGGCACTCAATCCGTCTGGATGGTGCCTTCTTTAGGGGCTTAATTTTGTAATTTTCACCCTATTATTCAGGAAAAAATCATGTCAACTCCTTAAAATGACTAACCCTACTATCTTAGAAGAGCTACTAAAATTAGCAGCTACTGCTAATTCTCTCGCAGAATTTAAGCAGTCTTTGGCAAAAATCAATATCTAGAAAACCGGTTTCTTGAAGAAACCCGTTTTCTGGACTTGTGGCCATCGCCTTCTCGCCATGACCCGCTAAAATTGTCATTGTGAGGGAGTAATTGAGAGACAATCTTCAGAAACCCGTTTTCTGGACTTATGGCGAATCACCTGAATCAGTGAACAGTTGCCTTTTGGTAACTGATTCAGGTAATTGCATTTGCGTCTCTTGGTTATAATTCACAAACAGGCTATAATGTTAGTAAAACAACGTTAATCTCTAAGGTTTATCAATGACTCAAATATTGATCGAAATTCCCGACGAATTAATATCTCGTTTGCAAGAACAAAAATCCTCGGTTCAAGAGATTGTTATCAAAGCTTTGGAAAATTATGTTCAAGCTGAATTACCAGATATTACTAAGACTCGTACTTGGGAACTTTGTGGAAGTTTAGAAATTGTCCAACCTGAGCCTAAATATATTATCGGACAAGATAATCGGGGTCAAGTTGTAACTAACTACGCTGAAAACATCGATGAAATTATTTATTAAAAATTGTGGACAAAGAAATTATTGTTGATACTTCTGCTTTAATTGCCTTTTTTGTCAAATCTGAAACTCATCACGAAAGCGCTCAAAAATATTACTTAGAAAATCCTCATAATAATTGGATTATTCTGGAATCGGTATTCGATGAAACTGTGACTTGGATTCGGAGCAAGGTATCTAGTCGAGCCTCAATCCAAGTGGGTCAAATACTAAGAGAAGATCATCGTTATATCAATGTGTCAGATAGCGATGATCTGGCAATATGGGAAGCTTTCTGTAAGTACAATGATAAAAAATGGAGTTACACAGATTGTTCTATTTTAGTTATGGCTCATCGTTTACAAATATTTAAGGTATTCGCTTTTGATGATCATATTCGTCAAATGGCAGGATTAGGAATTGTTTGTGTCCCATAAACTAATAAAAATACAATTTATGAACGTCGTTCAGATTGCATATCTTGCAACAACCCACGAAACTGAGAAAATGGGGGCTCTTCTCGACTTTGTGTGATAATTTTTGCTTATGTAATCGTGAAATGCTTATCGGGCAACACTTTTAGGACTATTTTGTCGAAGAAACTATCAGTATAGACCTCGTTTCCACACAGAAACCAGAAGAGCCAAATGGGTTTCTCAAAGAAACTATTTAGAAAACGGGTTTCTTAAAGAAACCCGTTTTCTGTAAATTTTTGTTATATCCCCCTTGAAAAATTGGCGATTGTTTGCACAAAATAGTCGCATTAATCTTTTGCAGTTAACGTCATGACTTCTACCCTGTTGCCGGGCTTTCCTGCTGTTGACGATGTTTTGTTCAATTTTGCTCAATCTGATGGCTTGAGTCAAGCTAATCAGGTGAATAGTGCGAGAAATCAGCGTTTAACCGCTACCGTAGTTTTCCTCGATGCTGGTGTTACCGATTATCAAAGTCTCCAAGCTGGGGTAATCCCTGGAGTCGCCACGGTTATTCTCTCTCCCAACGAAGACGGAATCGAACAAATATCCGCTTTTTTACAACAAAATCCCCAGATTACCACCATTCACCTCTATTATTAAATCGGTGCGTTACGCTATCGCGCTTCACCCCTAAGAGTAAGCGGACAACTCAAATGAACCAAACAACCGCCAATTATGATGAACCCTGGAAAGA
>NZ_JASJFB010000377.1:0-2337 GCF_030065455.1 Microcystis sp. M53602_WE12
ATACCGGAACCTTTGGGCTCGATCCAATAAACGCTTGGGGAGAGAATACCTCTACTTTTTCAGAAGCAATTCTGTCTAAGCAAGTAATCTCTGTGAACCAAGAATCCCCGTCTCTTTAGAGCGGGGAGTGTCAATGGACTCTGGAAATATTACCCGCTTTAATCCAACCTTCGCGACCATCGGACAGACGTATGCGCTGCCATTGGCCATCGCTGCTGGTTCCCACCACACTAACTTTAGTATTATAATCCAGACCGCCGAGACGAGTCGATTCACTGGTAGGTTGAGAGCGCAGACTTAAACCGCTTTGCCATGTCACCCGCGCTTGATAACCCTCGGATGTGGCTTCTCTTTTTCTTGCTTCGGGACTGGGTTTCGGGGAAGCTTTTGGTGCTGGTGCAGCTGTGGGAGACTCTTTCACCTCAGCTTGGGGTTGTTCTTGGACGGGAGTAGTAGGGATGGGAGAAGGTTTGACGGCGGTTTTTTCTTCCTTAGTTTCCTCTTTTTTCTCCTCGGTAAAGACGGGTTTAGGAGGATTAGAATTCATACCGGAGAGAAGCATATAGGCGACAGCAGTAGCCCCACCGACCAAAATCGCCACTCCCATGACAAAACCGAGCATAAATTGCAATAAACCAGATAAACGCTTCATATTGGTGCTAAATTAACTGCTAGAATTGACATTAAAACGATCATCGCGAGAGGCTAGACGAGCTTTACCGGACTTTGCCCAATCCTGTAGAAATTGAATCTGTTCTTGGGCAGTCCGAGCTAGGGGGATAATCTGACTAGCGGCCTCAAGCACATCATCGGTGCTAAAGTCGCGATTTTGACTAAAACCGATGTGCATCGCTTCCACGATGGTTTGTTCGATTTCTGCCCCCGAAAAATCGGGAGTTTCGTAGGCTAATCGCTTTATATCATAACTTTTCAGATTATGGGGCCGAACTTTCCCTAAATGAACGCTAAAAATCTCCTCGCGGGACTTTTGGCTAGGTAGTCCGACAAAAAATATCTCATCGAAGCGTCCTTTTCGCAACATTTCCGGGGGCAGAGATTGGATGTTATTAGCTGTAGCGACGACAAAAACCGGCGATTGTTTCTCGGCTAACCAAGTGATAAAAGTCCCGAAAACCCGCCCGGTGGTTCCCCCGTCACCTTTTCCCTCCGCTCCGGCGAAAGCTTTATCGATTTCGTCTATCCACAGCACACAGGGAGCTAAAGCTTCGGCGAGATTAATCATCTGACGGGTACGCGATTCCGATTCTCCCACCAATCCGCCAAATAAACGCCCCACGTCTAGACGCAGCAGCGGTAAGTGCCAATGATGGGAAATAGCTTTCGCTGTCAGGGATTTACCCGTCCCTTGAATTCCCACCAATAGTAAACCCCGGGGATTGGGTAAACCGTAGGCGCGGGCGCGTTCACTAAAGGCACCACCGCGACGAATCAGCCAATCTTTGAGATTATCTAGGCCGCCGATGTCAGAAATCTGCTCTGTGGCGGGATAAAAGTCCAATATCTGGGTTTGACGAATCGATTGGCGTTTTTCTGCCAAAATTAATTCCACGTCCTCTGGCTCAATTTTGCCGTGACTGGCTAAACATTTGGCTAAAACCCGACGAATTCTCTCTAGAGATAATCCTTGGGCAGAAAGCACTAATTCATCGAGGAGTGGTTCTTTGACGGGTTGTCCGGTGGCAGCGATTAATCGCTGGATTTCCTGTTTAATTTCTTCGCCACTGGGGAGGGGAAAATCGACGACGGTGATTACTTCGGTTAGATCCGAGGGGATAGACAGTTCGGGAGCGACGATAATTAGGTTTTTGGGCTGAGATTTCAGAGAACGGGCCAGATTTCGCAATTTTCTGGCGATGGAAATATCTTCTAAAAAGCGCTGGAAATCGCGTAAAATTATGATGGCGGCGATGTTAGGCGGCAGCTTTTCGACGAATTCAAGAGCTTGGAGGGGATTACGCCGAGCAAAGTTCTCATTATTGGGATTATCTTGATAACCATCCACGAAATCCCAGACATAGACAGCACGGTTATGGCTCTGTTTGGCAATATCGGCGATCGCTTTTTCGAGACGTTCCTCTTCTAGGGTGGTAATATAGATGAGAGGATAGCGCGCCCGCAGCAGTAATTCAAATTCTTCACCAAAGCTCATAGCTATTCGTCTATAGTTTTTGCTATTTAGGGCTTGCTGAATAAATCTAAAAACCTTGCTGGATAAGACTTTTAGACTTTTTGTCAATCCAAAAGTACCGGACCTGGGAGTGAGCGGGGGGAAAATTCAGGTACTTTTTCCCTGAAAATTAGGTAATTGACCAGATG
>NZ_JASJFB010000614.1:0-1061 GCF_030065455.1 Microcystis sp. M53602_WE12
AAAACTTTTCTGACTTTTCTTCAGCCATTTATGAATGTTTGAATGATGCCCATTTGAAACATAAAAAAGAACTGGATTCCTTGCTGACTCTACGATTTCAGAAGTTTAATAAATCTCAGATTATGAACGTCTAAAGTATAAGTGAAATCATTGATTAAGAGACCTGTACTTTTCAATGACTTTTTCAGCAGACCCTATAGTAGAAATGGAACTGGGAATCGGAACGATGATCGAGCGACACAGAAGGAGATTGGCTAACGGGGAGGAGCGGGTCTATACCTACGGGGTTGGAGCGGACGGTGAGCGTCAGTCTTTGTCGATCCGTTCCGTTGATGATTCCCTTTCAATCCCCTGCTATAGGCGAGCAGAAAAAGAGCGGGTGGTGGCCGCCCTACTAGCCAATGCCAGTTTGTTGGTGGTGGGGGAAGCTGGTGCGGGAAAGACCTTTTTAGCGGAGCGGGTAATTGAGGACTTGTGGGGGCGGGGGTTTCCGGTGTCCGCCCCTGCTATCGGCACGGTCAAACAGATGCTTCTGGAAATCGCCGGGGATTTGGGGGTAGATACGGAGACGCTAGAGGGCAAACCGATGACGGCACAACAGTTACAGGAAACCATCGCCGAATGGTTAGAAAATAACGTCGCTTTTCTGGTCATGGACAATGCCCACAGGTTTCCCGTTTCCCTGCGTTGTTGGCTGGAAAAACTGCATTTACAGGGACAGCCGATATTATTATTGGCTACTTACCCCCCGGCCCGAGATATTTTTTTGAAGCTTCCCCGCATCGAATTGGAAGCTTTACCAGAAAGGGCGATCCGCGAAATTATGGAAGGGGAAGCAAACGATTTGGGATTGCAGGTGACACCGGGTAAACTGGCCGATTGGCAACAACGGGCGATCGGTAATCCCATGTTAGCGAAACGGGTGGTCAAGGAAGAATATTTAGGATTGGAGGGTAATAATTTTGACATCCTCGCCGCCGTAAAACGGACGGCGATTCCCAAACCTCACGATTTAGGTTTCTGCTTCTTTCCCTTGCGGGGTTCCGCACCTGCCTTAACAG
>NZ_JASJFB010000607.1:0-3191 GCF_030065455.1 Microcystis sp. M53602_WE12
CGCACCAATCCCCAGAAATCATGGGAGTCTGGGTCATAGAAAAACATTTCTAATACCCCATGCTCCCGATAGAAAGACTGCTTTTTGAGCATTTCCCTGGCACTATTGCTCGGAGAGAGGATTTCAAACACTACCTGGGGAGCAATATTGTCTTCTTCCCATTGTTTATAGCTGCCGCGCTCACCAGGTGGACGGCCGAAAACCACCATGGCATCGGGAGCTTGACGGGGAGCGGGGGGTACAGTTACCTGCTGGGGATACCAGAGCAAATCCCCAGCGACAAAGACGGTTTGATCCTTAAATAAATACCTGAGATTGGCAACTAAGCGAACAATCCAGCGATATTGAACTGTGTTGTCGGCCATGGGTTTACCGTCGGAATCAGGATAGAAAAGTTGGGGTTCGATGGGTGCTTGAACCATGCTTTATCTCTTGCGATCGCATTTTGGCCTAGCTTTATTGTATCATCGCAAATCCTGGGTTTGAAACCCCGTCCTTTTATACTAAATCCGTTGAGTAACGCACAGAAAACGGGTTTCTCGGAGAAACCCGTTTTCTGCTCAGGCAAAAGGCTTCAACGGTGAGACTTCGGACGTTCGGCAAACGGCAAAAGGGGGAATAAATAATCAGTTTTTAATAACAGGATTTAGGATTACATCTAAATTTTTAATAAAGTCGAGGTTGAAAATTATCGGGAATATCCAATTCAAATACTTGGTCATGAATCCGAGCCACATAAAACCCTTCTTGCAGAATTTTTTCCCGTAATTCTGGTGATAAATGAACCGCCGCTAATATGCCATAGAGTTTTTTATCTTTGTGTTCAGGGAAAAAGCGGCGAAACCGTTGCAAAATACTTTTTAATTGTGAAATAGACTCCTCTCTGGCATGACTTTTAACCTCAACGATATAAGCAGTATTTAGCTCACCATTAGTATAGGCAAAGACATCAATTTCTAGGTGTTGTCCTTCTTTACTGACTCGCACACTGGGACTGATAACTTCCATACCAAAGCGTTGTCTGAGAATCTTTTCCATTGAAGGGAGGGCAAGTCCTTCGGTAAAGCTGCCGAATTTGGCACCGAGTCCCCCAATTTGCTGACCTAATTCTTTGAGTTGTTTGTCAGTTTTCTTCTGTTGTTGGGCGTTTTCCTGCTGTTGCTGACTAACTTCCTTCAATAGTAGGTCAGTCTCCTTCAGTTGTTTGTCAGTTTCTTTTTGAGCAGTCGCTAATTCGGCTAAGAGTCGCCATACGTCTTCGGATGTAGTTGCCATAGCTAATTTTTTCTCTCTGATTTAGTCTATTGCTATTTTACTGAATTTTGCCGATTCATGAAGAAGATAGTGCTTTTGCCTTTGAGTAAGAGAGCGATAAGTAGGGCGTGTTACGCTGTCGCTAACATACCTTTATTTTTATAAGTAACTTAGAGTATTGTTAAGATTTGATAAATTTATTAGAGTATTTTCAAGATTTGATAAATTTAACGGCAAGACTTTCAAATCTACAGAATTAAACATTATAGATCAGGCAGAACCACATTTTTTAAGAGGCATTTAGTTATGAAATTAGCAAAACTTATGAAATACTCCATCGGGGGGGGGGTAATACTTATCAGTCTGGCGGCAGCGGGTACGGCACAAGCCGTTGACCTAAAAGCCAACTTCCGTCTTTTTGGTGAAGTGAATCGATTCGGCTTGGGTTATGGTGACATGGCGTTACACTTCGGAGTTAATGCCCCTGCCTCCCAAATTGGAGGCTTAGGATATTTTCCAGGTGGTACACCATTTACATCGGGGGTACTTAGTTCCGTTGTTCTTCCACCAGGTGGTGGCTTCACTGTTGTAGATACTCAATTTTCCGTACCTTTTTCACTTGATGTCGATCAGCCGGCTTCCCTGTACATGGGCATTGGTGATAATGGAATCGGCGGTCCTCAAGGCGGTAGTATTCAGGTAATTTTCGACTTTTCAGATAATATCTACTTTGGAGGCTCAATTCTTGGATTCACCCCTGACCAAGGATTTGCTTTAACGTCAGTCACTTTAGCTAACGGTACTTCCTTAGAAGATGCTGGGTTGAAATTTGACTTTATTCCTGAAAATACGGTCTTAACGGCTGGGGCATCAGCCTTTGATGATACAGGTAGTGGTCTTGTAACTAATAGTGTAGTAGCAACTACAAATCCTGCTAACAGAGCAGCGGTTTTTGTTTTTCCAGGGACTGCTACATCAAAACTGCAAGGTGGTCCTGATGTGGGCGGTCTCCCAACTAATTCATTAGTTGACCTTGATGTTAATGTAGAGCCTAATCCACCTGTTTTCGATCTAGCCTTTGCCACCGTTAGTGGTGCTAACAATATTAAACTTACCCGAATTTCTCAACCCACTTCAACCCCTGAACCTAGCACAATTTTAGGCTTAGGTGTATTGGGATTTGGCGCTTTCTGCCAGCGCAAACTATCTCAAGGGAAGAAGTCAAAACAGGACAATTGAGTTGAGAAATTTGGGATTTCTTTCAACAAATTTTTGATAGGTGTCTATGTGCAGATGAATTATCAGGCCAGCGGCAAACAAGTCGCCACCCTGGAACGGGCCATGGGTTTAAGTGATGAGGTGATTCTTTATTTAACCCTAAAACTCGATCGCGTGGTGGCCCCCCTGCGGATTTATCTCCCTTAACGGAAATTCCCCCTCTCCTATCACCGAAGCGGTGGTGGAAGATGACGGTATCTCCGCGGAAGATTAATTATAGTCACAACTGTGTCGGGTCAATGCCCAATTCCCGTAATCGGGCAAAAGCGCGATCGCGTTCCTGTTGTGCTTGGTCGCGCTCTTGTTGTGCTTGGTTGCGCTCTTGTTGTGCTTGGTCGCGTTCTTGTTGTGCTTGGTTGCGTTCCTCAAAGAGGGTTTCAGGGTCTTTAAATCGTTCCCCATTGGGATAAAAGACCTCTAAACCCTCTTCAAACATCTCAAACCGAATCCCTAGGATTGGGGAAGTCCAAGGAAAATTCAAGGCCGTTACTGGGAAAAAATCCTCTTGCTGATTGGCCCGCACCAATCCCCAGAAATCATGGGAGTCTGGGTCATAGAAAAACATTTCTAATACCCCATGCTCCCGATAGAAAGACTGCTTTTTGAGCATTTCCCTGGCACTATTGCTCGGAGAGAGGATTTCAAACACTACCTGGGGA
>NZ_JASJFB010000103.1:0-1357 GCF_030065455.1 Microcystis sp. M53602_WE12
AGCTAGACACTACCTAACAGCCACAGGCGATAGGCTGAGAGGCCAGAGATGCTGTCGTGGCTTTCATCTTACCTCTCAGCGGTTTTTGAGATGTTGCAACATATTCATCGTCGTCTCAAAATATTTCGGATACTTTCATCAAGATACAGAAATCGCCGTCGGCGATTTGGTCTGAGATTGAATTTGATTGCTGGTATCTACAATTACGAACTTCGTTACCGACAAAAGGATATATCTTGATTACTTTTGCAAGAGATCTTGTGATTGAGGCGTACCATTTTCCCTGTTTGAACATAATTATACAGGTCTTGGGGATTCCCCAATCTCTTGCTTTTCCTCGGATTTTAATCTTATCTAAGTTAGACAGAGTTAAAAAACCATGATGACCAGAAGAATCAATTGACCAACCAGCACCATCAGGATAAGTCCAACCTCGATAATTTCTAGATGCCTTAAACTTAGGATAACCTGATTTAAGTTTAAAGAATCTCTGAAAAGCAAAATCTACTCGTTTAACAGTGGGTTGCAGTGCATGGCTACCAAGTTCTTTATATTCTGTCCAACATTTCTTCAACTCTGGTAAGCAATTTTGTTGGTCAAAATAGTTAAGGTTTTTACCAAACTTTTTCGACTCGGTTTTGCGATGATAAACACAAGCATTATAAAGAGAGCAGTGTAGCTTTTGACTGTAATGAAGCTTGTTATTTTGTGTTTGGTTTGGATCAAGACGAAAAGTAATTCTCTTGATAGCCATAACTGATCGACCTAGGAAAGTTATACTTTTAGTATAGCCTACAGACATAGGTTGTCAATATGAAACCCAGAAAAGGTTCTCATAGTGTTTTTAGCGTGCGGTTACACTTTGTTTTTCTCACTCATTATCGTAGAAAAGTTATAACCGCTCAAATGATGGAACGGTTAAGGGAAATGATATGGCAAGTTTGTCGAAAGCTTGAATGTGAACTAATTGAGTTTTCTGGGGAGAGCGATCATGTACACATTTTGTTAGATTTCCATCCCCAAAATTCCATTTCTGCTGTAGCAGGATGCTTAAAGAGTTCCATTGCAAGAACAATGAAAAAAGATTTGCCCGAGCCGGTCAATAAATTCTACAAGAGTGAAGTGTCTTTTTGGTCTAATTCTTGTTATGTTGCGTCATCCGGGGCTCTTCTCGACTTTGTGTGATAATTTTTGCTTATGAAATCGTGAAATGTTTACTGGGAAAGACTTTTAGGACTATTTGGTTAAATAGGGTTTGCTGAATAATGGTAAAACCCTTTTAAAATAAAGCTTTTGACCTGTTAAAGTCCGATGTTAGTGCAAGAAAATAGGATTGGGACGTTCAAAAACCTTGCAT
>NZ_JASJFB010000093.1:0-5726 GCF_030065455.1 Microcystis sp. M53602_WE12
GCCAAGCTTTTCTGGTCGGAACCCCCTAAGCCGAGTTTTCAAGGTGCTGCGCCGTCCACTTGGTTTTCGAGACTGGCCTTTTAATTCTAACGTAAAGCCAACCTAGAACGGCGGGGTTTCAGACCCAAAATTTCCGATGAAACGCCTCGATCGCTTCCTCTAGGGTTGGATAAATACGTTCGGTCGAGATCGTCTCGGATAGGTCTCCTTTTTTTAATTGCTGATATAAATCTTGCTTCACCCGCGCCATGGCAAAAGTAATACCACTACCGATTAATTCTCGATGTAATTCTTTCAACATATCGACCGCCGTAATATCGATATCTAGAATCGCTTCGGCGTTGAGAACGAACCACTCGACGGGGACTTTCTCCGCCTCGATCGCCGCTATTACCCGTTTCCGAAAATTCTCGGCGTTGGCGAAACAGAGGGGCGCGTCGTAACGGTAGAGAACCAATCCGGGGACCGTCGTCGCGCCCTGCCAATCCTCGATGTCGTGCAGGCCCGCCAGATTCGGCACTTCCCCCAAAACCGCATCGTGTGGTCGCATCAGCCGTGCGAACAGATCGACCACCGATAACCCCACGGCAACGCCCACCCCGACGAGGATATCGGTGGCCAGGACACCGAACATGGTGACGAGCGCCAATCGGAACTCGCTGGTTTTGAAACAACGCAGACGGTTGAACTCCGAGATCTCGATCAGACGGAGCGCGGCGTAAATCACGATCGCCCCCAGGGCCGCTTTCGGAAACAGGGATAGCAGCGGGCGCAAGAACAAAAGTACCAAAATCACGATCAGAAAAGCCACGAGGGAAAACAGTTGCGATCGACTGCCCAGAGAATCGCCGATCGCCGTGCGACTGCCGCTACTGCTGACGGGAAAGCCTTGCATGATGCCGTTACCGATATTCACCGCTCCCAGGGCGAGTAATTCCTGATTGCCATCGATGCGATAGTTGTTTTTCGCCCCGAAGGCGCGGGCGGTCAAGACGTTATCGGAATAGCCAACGAGGGCGATACCGATGGCCGAGGAGAGTAAATAGACGAGCTGCTGGGAAGAAAAACCTCTCGGTACTTTCAAACTCGGTAAACCGGCGGGAATTTCCCCGATCACGGCGATGCCTCGCTCGTTCAGATCGAACAAATATACTGCCGATGTCGCCAGTAGAACCGCGAGTAAAGGGCCGGGGGCATTGGGAAAGCGACGTTGTACCACTAGCAGGAAAATTAGAACAGCGGCGGCGAGAATCAGAGTTGGTGGGTGAATCTCGGATAAATGTCCCGAAAATTCCCCGATCTGTCCGAAAAGCGATTCCGCTTTCAGTGACATCCCGCTAATTTTTCCCAACTGACCGACGATCATGATCACCGCTACTCCGGCCATGTAGCCGACGAGGATCGGTTTGGAGAGGAGATCGGCGAGAAACCCCAACCGGGCGAAAGCGGCGACGCAGCAGACGCTCCCCACGAGTAGGGCTAATAGACTGCACAGACTGGCGTAGTTGCTACTATCTCCCGCGACGAGGGGCATGATAGCGGCGGCGGTCATTACTGCCGTCGTCGATTCTGGCCCGACGGAGAGTTGTGGTGAGGAACCGAGCAGGGCATAGATGAGCAGCGGCGGTAGGATCGCCCATAATCCGGCGATCGGTTGTACTCCGGCCAGTTCCGCATAGGCCAGACATTGGGGAACGAGATAGGCTGCCACGGTGATCCCCGCAATGATATCTCCCCGCAACCAGGCCGAGCGATAGGATCGCAGGCGCTTTAACCCGGGTAGAGAAAACCGCTCCCTAGAAAAATTTAATCGAGTAGGCATCCTCATCTCTTCTCCTGTCATCGAAGTTCGGCGTTGTGGGAATATTGGTGGCAAGAAAGCGTTAAATATCCGTGAGTGGGAATGTCTTTTTTGCGGGACTTTCCCTTCAAAAGCGACCTCGACCTTTAGCCCTGGCGGAAAACTTTCCTGTCGGCGAGCGATCGCGTTTTTCCTCGCCTCTCCAGAGGGTTATCAATAAAAGCGATCGCTATTTAGGGTTGGCTGAAAAAGTTTTTCCTGGGGGCAGGGTGTGGGGTGTAGGGTGTAGGGTGTAGGGTGTAGGGTTTTAGCGATTTTGAGGGGGTCAATTACCTAATTTTCAGGGAAAAAGTCCCGGAATTTTCCACCCGATCACTCCGGGATCTGGCACTTTTTGGTTTCCAAAAAGTCTAAAAGTCTTACCCAACAAGGTTTTTAGATTTATTCAGCAAGCCCTATTTACAGGCCATTACCGCGATCGTGTAGGCGTTATTATTCATGCCGTTAATATTAAAATTAATCTGATAGGGCTGTCTACCCGTGGGTGATTGGAAGGGTAAAGAATAGGTTTCGCCCCGTTTCATTTCGACATTTTTCTGGAAGGCGCTATTGACTGAATTATCGGGATATTTGAGATTGATCGTCACTCCGTATTTGCCATCGTTTTCGGGAACCATTACCCCTTTAAAAGAGGCGAATTTCACCCCGGAGGGAACGGCGAAATCGGTGTTAAAGTTATTCTTTCCTATGGCATCGATCTGTTTGCGGATATGGGTCTGATTAGTGGCTACTTCCTTGAGGTACTGACAGTTTTTCGGAAGTTCGGTAGCCTGATCTTTGGTACTGGCGACAACGGCCATCGAGGTCAGTCCGAGGATTAAACCAGCCCAGAGAAAGCTGAAAGTTTTTGTCAACATGATAGTTTTTCCCGTTAAGTTTTTCTAAAATTGGCTCTTCGGGGACGATTAAAGATAATTAAGCCTTAATTGTCCCGCCTTGACTTTTTCCGTGACCAAAGTTCTCACTAATTCTAATTTTTGGCGCGGGACTTGGTCATTATCGCTCGCAGTGGAGCGAGTTCTCCTGTTTCTTCTGGGGTTAATTTTTGTGCGTCAACCCGTGAGATGTTCAGAGAATTGCTCCTCGTTTTTACTCTCCGAACCAAGCACAAACCCCGCTCACATACCCAAGAAAGCTAGGATTCAATATTTACTACTAATATTTAACTTTGGCAGGCTCGGAGAAACTATCAAAATTCTGCAAATCTAACTTTTATTTTGTTAAAGAATTATCTCGCAAAGTTGCCGACGGACACTCACCGAACATTTTCTTATAATCTTTGGCAAATTGACCCATGTGCCAGAATCCCCACTGTAGGGCGATCGCACTAACGGTAATTCCCCTACCCGCAGAGGCTTTTAGTTGTCGTCGTACCCCGTTAAGACGTTGAATTTTGAGATAAGTCGCAGGTCCCAGGCCAAAACATTCCTGAAAACCGTAACGGAGGGTACGTTCACTAATGTGCAGTTCTTGACAGAGATCGAGGATCGAGAGGGGGCGATCGAGATTGTCCAGTAAGATCTCCTCTGCTCGCTTAATGTAGGGATGTCGTATTGAAGGGCGCAGGGGCGGATCGTTTTGATGGGAATCGAGTACATCTAGAACTAGAGAGATAAAATCCTCTCGGATCGGCGATTGCATAGCTGGCTGTAGAATTGTCTGGGGTTGTCTCCAGAAAAGCTCAAAAATATATCTTAAATGAGAGCGGAATCGTCTCAGGACAGTCGGCTCTGGTTGAATTGCAAGGGTTGAATCCGTAATTAAAGATACTACCCTGGGCCGATTGGTTTGTTCGGCCCGGGAAAACAGAGAATCGATATCGATAGTAACCAGAGCGAGGGGGAAGTTTCCCGATCGAAGCAGATCGATTCCCCTGGAACTTTTCTGCAAGAGAGCGGAATTCGACGATAAGGAATACCCGTGCCACTTGAACACCTGGGGTGTGGACAAGGGTATGCCGACGGTGATTGTCCCGGGAGGAGAATCCCCTTGAGAACGAATTCCTCGATTGTAAATCGGTCGGGCGAATTGTATGCCCCCGACTTGAGCTACGAACAGTTCCCCCTCGAAAGTTCCCGCCTCGATCGGTCGATGAATCATATCCCAACGAAAAGCTCTCATCCGCGACGCTAGTTCATCGATATCGTGAAAAGGAATAGTCTTGATCAGGGGCTGTAAATTGATATCCATTCTGTCTGATTTAGGATAGCGTAATTATTAAAAATTATTAAGTATTATTAAGAATTATTCTCTTGTCAATAGGCATTATACCTCACCAATCTTAATTGTAGAGTTTTTTGGCTTTTATGGGTTAAGGTTCTTCGTTACTTGGTATGGTTCGATCAGGTGACATAAATCGACTAAATCCTTTAAATCCTTATCTGGCAAGAGACTTAATTGATTAGTTCGTTCTAGATCGAAAATAATTGGCAAAAATCGCAGCAATATCTTTCTCTATAAGGGTTTCATCCCTTATAACCCCCGTCCATTGCATAACACAAACCGAAGAACCTGGGTTAATAACGTCAGACTCTGACTTTTTTCCTTGATTGAAAGAAATAGGGGTTGCTCGTTATCCGCAATATTTTTTCAAATTTATGGTCAATTCTTAATAAAAATCTATAAGTCTAAGTTTGCCATTTTTTGATAGCGATCGCTCTTGCCAAGCTTCTATAATAGTCTTCTAGAGGCTAATAGATAGAAACTCGCTGTTTATTCAAGCAAGCAAATTTAGAAAGAAGATAGGAGATAAATACCCTTAAAATTGATGAGCAGGAGGAAATATTACCAATTAAAGGTTCGCTGCTATGAAATTCCGTCAATTGATGCGGGCAACAGAAAATAAATACAATCGGCTGCTGGCAAATCTGCTCTCGCTCTACATTATTTACCCGTTTTTAGTATATCTACCCCTGGGAGATTGGCTGATTTTCTTTTTCTTCTCCCTCTCTCTGATCATCGCCGTCTATCAGATCGATCGAAGTAAATTGGCTTTAAGATTTAATATCGGTCTGTTTTTGATTGCCCTCCTCCTGCGAGCATTCAGCACGATTATCCCTATTTATAGCGATTTCAACCGTTGGTTCGAGCTATCTAGTACATTAATTTCTCTAGCTTTTGTTAGTTTATGCGTGTACTCGATTTTACTAGAATTAATTCTCGCCGAACAGGTAACATCCGATATCATCAAAGGGGGAATTTGTGTCTATTTTCTCCTAGGATTTTTCTGGGCATCCGCTTATAGTATCGTCCAGATTTTTGAACCCGATTCCTTTAGCTCCGCCGCTAAAACCGTCAACCAGGCGGATCTACTTCATTTCAGCTTTACTACCCTGGCCACGGTTGGCTACGGTGATATAGTTCCTACCAGTAAAGTCGCTAGAGTTCTAGCCAATTTAGAAGGAATGACTGGAGTTCTCTATCCCGCCGTTTTTATCGCTCGTTTAGTCAGTTTACACAATGGTCGTTAACCAAAACAATCCATCGCCTTGGGGGAATATTAGATGATTATGCCTCGCTTCATGCCGATTCTTTCTTTACTTTTGCCTTGGGTCACTGCCGCAGGAGTCTTGGCGGAAATACCGACTCTATCCCAGGAAATCCGCCCAAAAACGGCGGAACAGGTGATCGAGCAACTCTGTGCTAATTTAACCAAACAGCGATCGTTCACCGTCAATATGGATGTCACCTATGACGATGTACTCGAATCCGGGGCGAAAGTTCAGTACAGTGCCTATCAAAACATCTGGGTAGAGAAACCCGATCGCCTGCGCTCGGACTACACTGGGGATGAACGAGTTACCCGCTTTTTTTACGACGGTAAAACCTTCACCCTCGCGGATCTGGAACGGGATCTATACGTCAC
>NZ_JASJFB010000299.1:0-3683 GCF_030065455.1 Microcystis sp. M53602_WE12
AACCCTTATCCTGACTTGATTTCAGTTTTTTCTTTGTCAGTAAGGGTGTCAACAAGGAATATTACAAATTGTTAACCGAGTCTTGAAAGCCTTGTGCTACAAAGGTTTGAAATGTTAAGAAAGATGTGACTAAAGGACAGCCTTGATAAGGGGGGCATCTGATAACTTTTAACGCCTACCTACTCATATTAGAATCAGTGATTAATTGGCATCCTAGCGGAAACAAATGATTATCGACTTACCCGATCGAGAAGCTACTGTCAATTTAGGGGAAAAACTGGGGCAAACCCTGGCCCCCGGCAGTGTAATTTTATTAAAAGGCGATTTGGGAGCGGGAAAAACCACCTTAGTACAGGGAATTGGCCTAGGATTGGGCATTCAAGAGCCTATAGCTAGTCCTACCTTCACCCTCGTTAACGAATATAGCGAAGGCCGCCTTCCTTTGTATCATTTGGATTTGTATCGTTTGCAGGGTCAAGATATCGAGGCGCTGTACCTAGAAAATTATTGGCAGGGAATCGAGGTGGATTTAGGGATAGTGGCGATCGAATGGTCGGAACGTTTAACTTTTTTGCCAGAAAATTATCTAGAGATTACTTTACTCGATCGAGGCGAGCAAGGACGACGAGCGCTGCTCAATTTTGTCGGTGGGGACGAAAAAAATAGCGACCCCACAGGAATCGCTATCAGCACTTGACTTTTGAAGCAATCAAACTTTAGCGGTAACTTTCCACTTATTCTCTAACTCGTCTTTCTTCTAAAGTTTCTTCAAAGAAACTATTGTAGAGGAAACCCGCCGCCACGGCCCCAACAATGGGAGCAATCCAGAATAACCATAATTGACCAACGAGAGCTATATTACCGCATAAAAGAGCAACACCGGTACTACGAGCGGGGTTAACGGAGGTATTGGTCACGGGAATGCTAATTAAGTGAATTAAGGTCAATCCTAAACCAATAGCGATGGGAGCAAAACCGGCCGGAGCGCGTCGATCGGTAGAGCCTAAAATGATGATTAAGAACATGAAGGTCAAGACCACTTCCGTGACCAAAGCGGCGAATAAACTGTAACCACCGGGAGAATGTTCTCCGTAACCATTGGTGGCCAGAGGGTTACTGCCTCCCAGAGCGAAACTGGGTTGACCACTAGCAATAATGTAGATAATTACTGCCGCTAAAATCGCCCCTAAAACTTGAGCGATGATGTAGGGAAGTAGTTCCGAACCGGGGAAGCGTTTACCTGCCCAGAGACCGAAGGAAACGGCGGGATTAAAATGTCCCCCCGAAATATGCCCTAAAGCGTAGGCAAGAGTGAGGACGGTTAAACCGAAGGCGAGGGAGACACCCACAAAAGAAATCCCCAGATGGATATTAAAATCAGCACCATCTACGACACTCTTGGCTTTACCCACAAATACTGCCGCTAAAACAGCACTACCGCAACCGCCGAGAACGAGCCAAAACGTCCCGATGAACTCTGCTAGATACTTTTTCATCTCTATATCAAGGTTGAATGATTTTGCTTTTAGGTTATCTCCCATCAGACCGGATTAAACTGTTATAAGATATTAAAAAATAGTTATTTTTTACCTTCAATTTGCCGTTCTCATGGGGAAACTATCAGCTTTTTAGGGATATAATAGTAAAAAAATCGGGAATTTCTGATAATTTCACACTTTCTTTAGATTTACTTCTATCTTGATGTCTGATGGATTTTGGCAGTGGTTGACCCTTTCCGCCGAGTGCTAATTATGAGATGAGCGATGCAGGAAGAAAAAGCGATATTTAATATCAACAATACTTTTTATCGACCGGAGAGTAAAATCGTCCGAGATTTAGGAGTTTTAGGGGCGGCAATTGCCCAAAAAGAGCGGGGAAGTTTGCGCGTTTTAGAGGTAATGAGCGGCTCTGGTGTGCGAGCGCTCAGGTATTGGTTAGAAAGTGGTGCGGATTGGCTGTGGGTTAATGATGGTAATCCAGAAATTCAGCCAACTTTAGCCGCTAATTTAGAGAGTTTATTACAACAGAAACAAGGGAAAATAACCTATAAATCTGCTCAAGAAGTTCTCCTAGAATGTTATCTTAAAAAAGACCATTACGATCTAGTTGATATTGATGCTTTTGGTTCCCCTGCATCTCTGTTTAGTGCTATTCCTTTAGCCACTAAAATCGGTGGTTTAATTTATCTAACTAATACCGATGGACGGACGCTGACGGGTCATAATCTAGAAAATAGTTTAGCTGATTATGGAGCCTCTGCTCGCAATCATCCAGCTGCCCACGAACAGGGATTAAGATTAATTATCGCTGGTTTGCAATTAGAATCGGCCCGATTAGGTTTAGGAATTACGCCGGTTTTTTCCTTCTTTTTTGGTCAAAGTTATCGGGTGATGGTGCGGTTAACGGCTAATAGACAATTAAATAGTCATAACTACGGTTTTCTCGGTTATTGTCATAGCTGCGGGGAATATCAATCAGTGCCTTGGCCGAAGTTAGGCAAGATAGTTTGTTCTGGGGACGGGCAACCTTTAACTTTAACCGGACCCTTGTGGTTAGGCAGTTTACACGATCGCTTGTATCTAGAAAAAATGGCAGATTTAGCCGATCAATGGCAGTGGAAAAAGGTAGTTAAATTGTTAGAAATAATGAGGGAAGAGAACGATTTTCCTCCCTATTTTTATAGCTTTCGGGAAATTGGTAGAAGGGGGAAATTAGATTTACCCAAAAGGGAAGATTTAATTGCAGCTCTCTTAGAACAAGGTTATCGAGCCGCTGCCACCCATATTAACCCGCAAGCACTGAAAACTAATGCTTCTTTAGCCCAATGTATCGCACTGCTCAAGGACTAATTAATTAAGGATTGCTGAATAAATCTAAAAACCTTGTTGGATAATATCTTTAGGCTTGTTTAAAATCAAAAAGTGCCAGCTCTTGCAGTGATCAGGGGGGAAAAAGTACTTGAATTTTACCCCCGATCACTCCAATGGTAGGCACTTTTTGCGGGAAAAAAAGTCTAAAAGCCTTATCCAACAAGGTTTTTATATTTATTCAGCCAGCCCTATTTAGCGATCGAGGTAGCTACATTAGGACTATTGGGGTTAATATCAATAGTCCGGGTTGCGGGAATAACGATTAAGTCTAAATCTTCCATTGGGATAGCACCAAGCAATACTTGATCCCCCATTACCAAAGCACCGACGAAACCGATGCGGTTTTTGAAACGAATTTCGATCGGTCCAACGTAGGGAACCAGTTGACGGGAACCATCGGCTAAAATTACCTCCTTGCGATCGATTTCAGTTAATTTTAACTGAATTTGAATATGTGCAGGAATGCAGAGATGCAAGGCTCCCGTATCAGCCAAGGCTGGGGTTTCTAGAGGCGATAGGGAACGATCAACGGGGTTACTAAGTTGTATTTTGGCTGAAACTAAACCCATTTTATCCTGTTGAGGTGGTCTATTAATTAGATTATACTAAATCCGTTGAGCATAGGCTACTTATCAGGACAGGCAACAGGCAAAAGGAGGAATAAATAATCAGTTTTTAATCTCTTCGGGTCTAATTCCCCGCCGCTCGCGGCGTACAATAGAAAAATGAGTGAATACATCCATAAGAGCCATAATGTAAGTGTTTTGCTATATCATTTAGTGTTCCCAGCCAAATATCGTAAAGCCGTTTTCG
>NZ_JASJFB010000065.1:0-3582 GCF_030065455.1 Microcystis sp. M53602_WE12
AGCTCAGCATCCCTATAAAACTCAAATCTTGGACTTCCATTCCTGCAAAACCCAATGGGCAACTCGTTCACTCTATTTTGAGGGACAGAAGCGAAATCAATTCTGTATCCTACACTACCGTTTGAATTTGGAATTGCTGATTCAGCAAGCTCTAATTAAAGATTTTCTTAAGATTTCTGGCCATAGCCGCTCCCCGCTCCCATGCAGTCTCAACCAGAGTTTTAGGCTTAACCGAGCCGTATTACCCCGCACCCCAGGGGAACTGTAGCCAATTTTGTCGGCAAGGTGCGAACTAACCCCCGTTCCCCGTTCCCCGGCCAAACCCTAGAAATCATCGGGAATAATCCATTGGGTCGGTTGCGTCAGTTTTTTTAGTCTAGCGGCTTCTGCCATTTCTAGCATCTTTTCCAAAGAAGTTTCGGCAATGAATTTGGCTGCTTCAGCGGCATGAGCTTGATTGGGGCATTTATCGCCTAAAATACAACCATTTAGGCAATCTACAGCACAATTTACCTGTTTTTCCATAAAAATTCTCTTTTTCTGACTAGATTTGGCCTTTATATTTTAACCCAACTTTTTTTAAGTACCTAAGCAAAATTAATTAGGGCTGGCTGAATAATGGTAAAACCCTTTTAAAATAAGGCTTTTGACCTGTTAAAATCCGATGTTAGTGCAAGAATATAGGATTGGGACATTCAAAA
The DNA here is from genome assembly GCF_030065455.1 of Microcystis sp. M53602_WE12. Lineage (NCBI taxonomy): Bacteria > Bacillati > Cyanobacteriota > Cyanophyceae > Chroococcales > Microcystaceae > Microcystis > Microcystis sp. M53602_WE12. Next base: position 702 of record NZ_JASJFB010000065.1, read on the forward strand.
ACTTTGCATTATTCTTCTTGTAGTACATAGACTGGTATAAAAAAAAGAAGGGCAACAAAGCCTGAAACGACCGGCCACTGACTCCTAACCCCACCAACAAACTTTTTCAGCAAACCCTAATTACCATCGAAAATGAGGTAATTGACCACCTGAAAATCGGTAAAACCCGACACCCCACACCCCACACCCCACACCCTACCCCTAGGAAAAACTTTTTGCCGCAAACCCTAGGTAAGTAATTATGCCAGTTAAGAAAGCGGCACGCTTAACCTTTCCCTAACCCATAAATTGTTATATATTTCAATTGTGTGAGGAGTGAGAAGAAAGCAAAGTCCTTGGGGTCGAAACACGGCAAGACTCCCGAGGGCTTTTCCATGTCTAGGGAACAATTGTCAGTCATGAACCAGCCTCAAGAGCGAGAACCTTTTGCCAGTTTAGTTTTATATCATCTCTTTAAATGGTCGATCGTTAGCCCAACCCTACACGGCTATTTTCGCGGTCGCGTTTACGGAGTGGAAAATGTCCCCCGGCGTCATCCTCTGATTATCGTCTGCAATCACGCCAGTTACTTCGATCCACCTCTATTATCCTGTGCTGTGCGTCGTCCCGTAGCTTATATGGCTAAAGAAGAATTATTCACCATCCCGATTTTAAAACAGGCGATCGCTCTTTACGGGGCCTATCCCGTCAAACGCAGCAGTGGTGATCGCGGGGCAATTCGGGCGGCGATGGCAGCCTTAGCAGCGGGCTGGGCAGTAGGAGTGTTTCTGGAGGGAACCCGCACCGAGGACGGATTGATCCATCAACCAAAACTAGGCGCGGCGATGATTGCCGCTAAAGCGGGAGTTCCCCTGTTACCCGTCAGTTTGTGGGGGACAGAAAAGATTTTTCAAAAAGGTTCTTCTTTTCCCCATAGTATCCCCTTAACTATTCGCATCGGCGAAGTGCTGCCGCCACCGATTTCTAGCAAAAGAGAAGCTTTACAGACAGTTACCGAGCGCTGTGCCGAAATTATTAACGGATTACACGCCCTCGGACGCTAACTAGGGTTTGCGGCAAAAAGCTCTTCCTGGGGGCAGGGTGTGGGGTGTAGGGTGTGGGGTGTGGGGTATAGGGGGAGTGGGAATTATGAATTATGAATTATGAATTGGGGAGGTGGGGAAGTGGGGAAATTGAACTAAAACCCCAAAACCCCAAAACCCCAACCTCCAAAACCTGTCTCCTATCTCCTGAATACTGACTCCTGCCGACCGCCTGATCTCAACAAGCAATTTAAATGACCAACAGCTTATCCAACAAGGTTTTTAGAATTAGTAAGCAAACCCTAAATACCCGGGCAGCTGATGGGATTTCTTTCCCCGACACTTTGAAGTGGGGAATCTAGGCTAAAATTGGCATAACTCGACCATCGCCTCGACCATGTTCTTTTTTGTCCTCGGCTTCAATCTAGGCTTAACTTTATTTAATTGCTTTCTAGTCTGGAAATTGTGGCAATTGCGGCGGATTTTAGGGCGAGTGACCAAAATTTTAAACCGGGTGGAACGACGTTTACACCACATTTTTTACCCCGCCCCCGAATATATTGTCATCGCCGGGGCGAAAACCTATTATCTCCGACAAAACTATCAACGTCTCTGCGGACAGATACAGATACTGCAATCCCTATTCTTGACCTTCTCCCTGATTATCCGTTACTGGCAGCGTCAACCCCGTCAACGCCGTCGCCTGTGGTCGCTAAAATTGAGCAAAATCTCTAGCAATCAAGCAGCTGACAGCGATCGCCAGCCAAAGTAATACACAAGTACGAGTTAAATTCAAAGCCTGTTCGACGGTTTTGACGGTAATCGGGTTGAGGTTATCGCCCAATAAAGGTTTTTCCACAATCTGGCCTCGATATTGATTTTTACCCCCCAATTGCACCCCCAAAATCGCCCCATAGACGCATTCACTCCAACCAGAATTAGGACTAGGATCCCGACGGGCATCGCGCCAACAAATGCTTAAAACCCGCCCCGGCCGGCCCGAAATTAGGGCGAGAGTTAAGACCGTCAAACGACAGGGTAGCCATGTCAAAACATCCTCGCTTTTGGCACTAAACCAACCAATATGGGTGTAGGGTGGCCGACGATAGCCAATCATCGAATCGAGGGTACTAGCGGCTTTATAAGCGCAAGCGAGGGGAACTGGCCCCACACCCAGAAAAGCACCGAGAAGGGCATAAAAAAGCGGCGCGGTAACTCCATCCACACCATTTTCACTGACGGTTTCTAATAGGGCGCGGAGGATTTCTTCCCAGCCGAGATTATCTGTGTCGCGACCAACGTATAAACTTAGTTGGCAACGAGCTAAGGTGATATTTTCAGCTTGTAAAGGTGCGATGACTGTTTCGGCAGCCCTGCGTAAACTTCTACCGGCTAAACAACTAGCCAAGAGAATCATTTGTACTAGGCAACTCAGCAGCAAATTGACCTGACCTAACCATTGGATTCCTAGCCAAGTTAAGACCCCGGCCAAGATAATTAAACCTAGTCCCAGAATTATGCCCGCTAAACGTTGGCGAATTTTTTCCCGCGTCCAATTAAGGATAACTTTTGTGGCAACAGCAATAATCGCCCCCATCACCTGCACTGGATGAATCCATCCCCAAGGATCGCCCACCAGATAATCTAAAACCGCCCCTAATACTAAAATGATCGCCGTTGCCGTTTCCTTCACAATTACTCCCTTTTACCATCGATATCCCGAATTTTCTCAATATTGTCTTCCCAGTTAGCCCCATCAAAGAACTGGATCTGAAAATCGCCTAAGACATTGCCCTCCAAACAGCGCAGGTTTATATCTATAGCGTCAGGATGGGAGCGGGGACGATAGAAAGGATGAA
>NZ_JASJFB010000746.1:0-7810 GCF_030065455.1 Microcystis sp. M53602_WE12
CGTCTTGATAGATTTCTAGTCCATTAATTAATAAATTATAGTCTTTAATTAATAACTGAGTCTCAATCAAGATTTCTTGTTGAGTAATTTTTTCTTTTCGTTTAATAATCTTACCAAAATAGTAATGGTAGCGAACTCCTTCTTGAATTAATTTCCGACGTTCTTTGATGATTTTCTGAAAATTTTTTAAGTATCTATTTTTAAAAACAGGAAGTTGATAGCTTTGCTCATAAATGGCAATTTTTTTATAGGTCATCAGATGTTGAGAGTTCCTATTTAGCATAGCTATCTTAGACCAAAAAATTCCTCAATACTTAGCAATAATCATCCGCTGCCCCCAGCTATTGCAAGAGGGAGCAACACCTAATTAAACATTTTCAACTTCAACAACAACTGGTTCATTTTCAACAACTGGTTCATTTTCAACAACCGGTTCATTTTCAATAACTGGTTCATTTTCAATAACTGGTTCATTTTCAATAACTGGTTCATTTTCAATAACTGGTTCATTTTCAATAACAACTGTTTGAGGACTTTCAGGAGTTGGCTCAGTTACCGTTTCTTGCTGCTTTACTGTCTGTTCTTGATGGTCAGTCAAGTGTTTTTTGGTTTTTAATTTCAGGTCATCAGTCAGAGGTAAAGCATCAATTTCAGCCAAAAGTGTTTCCAGGGATTCTTTTTTACTTCGCTCAGTGTAAAAAGCATTCAGAACCGCTTCAATTCCGTACTGAGCAATCGCATCTCCTAGCACAGTAACCAACCCCATCGCTCCAATACCCAGAAAAACTACAAAGGGTTGTCCGAGGGTCAGAATTAGCACGATGACAGCAATAATAGCCGAAGCTACATAAGAACCAGCCACTTTTTTGATAATGTTATCGAGTTCCATAAAAATCACCTCAAATTTCTAGCGAAGGATTAGTTTAATTCTAAAGCAAGGTTAATCTGTCTGTTGATCGTCGTCAAGTAAAGCTTGAAGAAAAGGTTCAAGACTTTTGGGACGATAATCTGAAAAAGCCTTTAATCGTTTTACCACACTGTGATGAACAGTGACAACTTTTGTATTGAAATATCGCCATTGCTCACCTCCTAAGGACGACAATCCTTTAACAGTATTATCAAACTTGATGGTCGGGTCTAGTTTAATTTGGAATTCCTCAGATTCAGAGGTGGTTGAGTCAAACTCTAATCCCAATTTTTTGGCTTGATTAATCATCCATTGTAACGGGTAATCGGAAATTCCTTGATATTCTTTTTTGCCACCACCTAGACAGGTATGTTCACCCACAAATAAAACTTCTTTGACAACTTGTTCGGGATTTTCTGGATTGGCTTTGATCGGAGTGGAAGGGAAGTTTTTACGTTTTTCATCAATGGCAACAGCATGAAAAGCATTCTGGATAATCGGACTTAATTTTGTATTACTAAATTCATATTTTTTATGATAAAACTTAGCCAGGGGAAACCAAGGAGTTAAATCAGGAATACCAAAATTGCCAACTGTATCCCAACAACCTAACATCTTGACTGGAATACGATCTTGAAAATCTTCCTTTTCTGTCTCAATTTTTTTAGCATTAGCGGCACGGAATTGTTGAGCTTTGGCACTATCAGAACTAACGGTGTGGTCTCGATAGAGTTGATAAGCCAGGGGAATTTCTTTAATCTTAGAGCGTTTTAGGATTCCACATTTATCGATAAAACTAGCCAAACAACGAACGATATATGCGCCTCGACTAAAACCTAACAAATAAATTTCATCCTCGGTTGTGGGATTGTAGTTAAGGACAAGAAAACGATAGGCATCTTGAATCATTCGATCAAGGCCCCAGCCAAAAGTTTCATTCCCTAAACTTTTAATAAATTCGTTATCTTCGGGGGTGCCAGAACCTGACAAAAAGACGATTTGGGGGGTTTGATCCTCGGCAATATACTTAATAGATTCGGCGAATTTAACCACATTGGTGGGGTAAGCACTGGCAGAGTCTTCCCAAGAACCATCACAACAAATAATTAACCGTTTTTTCTGGTTTGAATAAGTGAGGATATCTGGTTGAGAAATTGCTGTTTCACTAATCTCCTCAATTTCATTGCTGGCAAGAGCAGCTTCTGCAGCAATTATAATTGATTCTGGATTCTCTTCCCGGGAAGGTTCTTGATTTTCGGATGGAGCATCCTGTTCAATCACTTCTTCTTCTTCAAGGGAGTTAAAAATTTCGTTGACCATTGTTATCCTTTTCGCACTCCTTCTAGCTTTACTGCTAGTCTGAGTTTTTGATTTAGGGATCGAGGTCGGTTTGGAGGGAAGACTATCTAGTTGCCAGGTTGTCCCATAAAGAATACCATGATTGCTATAACTTGTTTGATCCTCGGCACTGCCATTGAGTGATAAATAAGTAACTAAGCCAAGATCATCAACTAAGGGAGATTGATACATCGCTTTTTGGATTTCTTCTTGGCTACGCGCTTGATTCCAAACAGAAAGTTCTGCAAGACAACCTTGCCAATAATGAGAGAGATTAACAGAGGCTCCCAAGATGATTTTTTCAATCCCCGTTAAGGCACGGTTATGACCGTTGCCACGATGCCAAATGATCCCATTACGATAGATCAACATTCGGCCTGTGGTCGCATTTTTGACAAAGGCCCAATGAGTCCAATCACTATAATCCTTAAGCTTGACTTTTTTTTCAATTCGATCAAAACCTTCTTCATTTCCTGCGTCCCAAAAAATCGCAGGTTTCAGGGGATCGCCCCAAGGCAGGGTAATATGTAGAACCCGGTTATTTTCCCGATTAACAGCTTCTAAGAGAGTCGTTTCTGTAGCTAAATTATTTTCCCCTTTTGCCCAAAATGTAATGGTAATACTCTGATCGATGTCAAGAAATCCGTGGGATAGATCAATATGATCATCGATGCCATTAAATTTTAGTACAGAGCGTTGTTCAGCCATTGGTTTTGTCATCGACCGGGGGAGAAAGGGGTAATCAGGGGTTCAGGGACTCTGACTAATAAGAGATTGATTTATCTGTCATGATTTCCCAGAATCCTACCGCCTAGCTTAACACATTTTAGTTATCTAGCGATATAATTGAGAAGTTTTCACAAAATTTAGCTTCAATAGCCTCTCATCCCATATTATCGGTCAATTGTTGTTGGTAGAAACTGGTAGTTAAATTGCTGACATCGTTAGGCAGCTGTCGGGTTTGTCCAGGTTCTAGGGTCGATTCGAGGTCTGGCTATTGGCTGATTATATCAATCTTTTCCAGCCAGATTATATCAATCTTTTCCAGCCAGACAGCTTAAGGTGAGATTTTAAGCCACTTTAAGATTTGAGGATTTTTGTCATAACGATAGGTAAAACCATCGTTGGCTACGATCAAATTTCCGCGACTAGCTTTACTACGAACACTAGAGATCGATAAGTCGGTTAATAGTTTTATCTCTTGATGAGAAAGTCCCTCAAGAGACTGATGTGTTTCTGGGGATTCTGACTCATGATTAGTGGTAATATCAGGTTTTACAGAATTGCCATTAGGGGTCTTAGTAAACATTTCTCGCGCTTTCTTAAGGCGATAATTTTCAACAGTCAAGAGTTCCCAACTAGAGTCGGCCGAGAGTTCTAGAACCCATTGATGGTAATTAAAGAGACTTTCTCGATGACCGACACTAATAAAAGTTGTCTTACGAGCTTTTAATTGCTCATATAGAATCCTTTCGTTGACTAAATCTAGGGCGCTGGTTGCTTCATCTAAAATGATAAAACTGGGGGGATTAACTAAGAGCCTAGCAAAGGCTAGACGTTGTTGTTCTCCTAGGGAGAGAATGTTTTCCCAGGGTTTTTCAGAGTCAAATTCATCCACCCGACTTAGGGTATTTTGTAAATTGACTTGTTGTAATACTGCTTGAATTTCGGTATTAGTTATCTGACGATCGGTCTGAGGATAGAGCAATTGTTCCCGCAAGGTTCCCAGGATAATATAGGGACGTTGAGGTAAAAAGAGAATTTCTTCAAGGGGAGGCCGCATTAAACTTCCCGTACCAGAATTCCATAAACCCGCGATTGCTCGTAGGAGGGAACTTTTGCCGCGGCCACTAGGGCCAACAATTAGTAATCCTTCACCGGGTTGAACAGAAAGAGATAGATCTTCGACAATTACCTGCTCATAGTCGGGAGTTTGTAAAGTGACTTTCTCAAAGGCAAAATGATTTTCTTCGATAGTTTTGATCGTGCTGACATTCTCTGGTTGTTGAGTAACAGTTTCTAGGGCAGTCGAAAACTCATTTAAACGTTCAACATAACTAGAAAATCGTCCCGAAATGCCAAATTCAGTGATCAGGTCTCCCAAAGAAGTAGCGAATATATAACAGGCTGTGGAAGCTTGTTCCACCTGTCCATAATCGATCTCACCTCTAATATACAAAGGTCCCAGAATTAAGAAGGGAAATACTTGAATAGCGGCCTGATAGCCCCTAGCAAACAGTTCGTTCCCTCTTTCCCAATCAATTTTATTTCGAGTATCATCTAATACCTTTTTAAATCTTCGCTGAATGATATTTGATTCTTCTTTCTCCCCCCGAAAAAAGGCGATGGATTCAGCATGATTGCGAACGTGAGTTAACGCATAATTATAATCAGCTTTTGAAGCTAATTGCTTTTCATTGATCTTGATTAATTCTTGGTTTAAATAAAGGGCGATAAAATTACCGATGACTGTATAAATAAGTAGCGGAATAGCGATCCGCTGAGAAATCGTCCAGATCACTACTAAAAAGACAAGCATCTTCAGGCTTTTTTCTAGAAAAGATGAGAAAAAGCTAAGAGCATTACTGGTGATCGGTTCAATTTCTTGAGCAATGCGTTGATCAGGATTATCAATATCAGATTTGAAATTAATTTTATAATAGGCACGTTTATGGAAGTATTTAGTTAAAACCTGACCATTTAGCCATTCATACCAATGCAAAGCAATTTTTTTGGAAATATTTTTACTGTAACCGACTAGCAGTGTCACCAAGATCAGCCCAATCACATAGGCGATCAATTCCTGATTAAATTTGGCATAGTCTCCCTGTTGTACAATTGCGTCAATCAAGCGACGAATAGCAAAACTATTAAAAAGCGTTACGACTACTAAACCGAGGATTAGAAAAATTAGCAAAAATAGCATTCCCCAGCCACGAATCACCTCGGGAAAGCTTCTTGCGCCTGGTTCGGTCGGATACCAGTAAGGTTGAGTGATCGCCTTGACATCTTTCAAAAATTGGTTAAAAGAAGCAAGTGCATTTTTGTTTTCAGCAACTTGGGTTGACATATTTCCAAAAAAAAGGGGTTGACGCTATTGGTAGTCGGGCAGCAGATGAGCCTTTGCTAGTTTAACATTTTTGTCTCATATTTTTTCCAAGCAAGTAAATAAGTAGAGATCAGGGATAAATCGAGAGGATGACAAACGATTGAGCTATGAGCTAATCCCTCGATAGTTTGACAAGCATCGAACCGAGGCTTTGTCTGACTAATCATTTTAGCTGATTTTAAAATAATTGGGAAGCAAGAACTAACGGCTTTTTCTCCTCCCTGCTCAAAAAGGTAATTTTCAACCATCACTAACCAATTTTTATCGGATACCGGTTCAGTGGCATAACCACAGGCATTAATTAGTTCAAAAAGTCTCTGCCATGAAATTGATTCAGGATTAACTAAATGAAAGGTTTTTCCTAAAAGTTGCTTTTGCCTTGAGAGATAAACAATAGCTTTACTGGCATAGTCAATGGGAATAATATTAATATCCACATCAAAAGTGGGAAATTTTTCTAATTTAATACATATTTGAATAAACCGAAAAAAGAAATTATTGGATTTTCGATAAATTCCAGTTTTGCTGTCACCCATAATTCTTGTAGGTCGATAAATAGAGACGGGCAAACCTCTTTTTTGAGCTAGGTGTATTAATTCTTCAGCCACCCATTTGCTTTGTTTATAGCCCGTATTTAAACTGGGAGAAAATAGAGGAAAGTCCGTCTCTCTAATCGCTATATCTTGTCTATGAGCCTGACTAAAAAAAATGGCGACTGTCGAGATAAAATGAACTGGTTTAGTTTTTCTTAGTCCGGCTAACTTAAGAAGTTCTTGAGTTCCCAAAACATTAACCGCTTTCATTTGAGAGTAAGGGGTGATCGGGTCGTTTTCTGATCCGTTATGATAAATAACATCAATGTCGGTGGCTAATTGACAAAAATCTTTCTCAGAAAGACCTAACAATGGTTGAGCTAAATCGCCAACTATCGGGATAATACGATCATCAAAAGGTTCCTGCCAAAGTTGGTAAGATTGGAGGTTTTCTTTTAGTCGCTGTTTACCAGTTTCTAAAGTATGACAACGAATTAAACAATAGATATTAGCGGTGGTTTGACCGATCAGTTCCCGGAGCAAATAAGCCCCTAAAAATCCAGTAGCGCCAGTTAAAAAAATTGATTTTGGCTCGTCAATATCCTCCTTCAGAGGACTGTCAAAACTAATATCAGGATTGAGAATAGCTTCTGTTTTAAAATCTGGAATACATTCTTGATTGCTCATGCTTTGCTAGGACATATCTAATTTAATTTAGGGAGTGGACTTGCTTCAATCAAACTCTGCACAGGCATAGTATCAATAATTTTATCTATTTGAAATCCAGCGCTTGTTAATAGGACTTTTAATTCATTTTCTGAGCGAATTTTTCCTGAATGAAGCATCCATAACTGTAGATCAGCTAAATTATCTCTCCAATAAATTTTGCGGATAATTCTTTCTGCAATTAATAATCGAGATGTGGAAGGCATATACTGGCGACAGTTTTTGAGAATATCAACCACTTGTTGATCATTCCAACTGAGCAAAACTTGCTTGAGTAAATAAACATCGGCTACGACGGGAACCGATTCAAAAAAATCTCCACTTATCAACTCACAGCGTTCGCTTACCCCTTCCTGTTTCAATAAATTTTTGGCTTTTTCAAGGGAGTATGGCTGTTCAAAAAGTATCCCTTTTATTTGAGGGTAACGTTTTAAGATAGCAGCAATCAGTTTTCCCTGACCGCCACCAATATCTGCCAATACTTCTACGGAGGAAAAATCATAAGCTTCTAATATTTTGGCTATTTGGAATGTGGTTATATCATTCATTGATTGATCATAAACTTTATTTTGGCTAGGATTCTCTCGATGGTACTCCTCAATATCAAGACCATACATGGCTTTAAAAGCTCCTTCACCAGTCGTTAAACTTTGGGTAAAATTGCCCCAACAAGCATAACTTTCTTCTATCTCGGTAATTAGCCAGTTGCGTAAAGTTCCCACTTGATCATCCCTTAGATAAGCCGCTAAGGGAGTATTTTGAAAATAATCCGGTTGATTTTCTTGCAAAATTCCTAAACTGACCAAAGTTCGTAAAAGACGATAGAGAGAATCAGCATGAGTGTTAGTTTCCGTCGCTAATTCTTGATAGTGTTTTGAGCCATCTCCTAACAAATCAAGAATCCCTAATCTCACAGCAGCATAAACACATTGACTGATCTGAAACCCCCTAATCATCAGTAAAACGGTGTCTCTAGGAGATATTTGATTTGGGTTTTCTCTGGGAAGATTAAACATAATTTAATGACCTTTTTGATTGAGCTTACGGATTCCCTAAAAAAAGGGTTCTTCGTTACTTGGTATGGTTCGATAGGGGGGCATAAATCGACTAAATCCTTATCTGGCAAGAGACTTAATTGATTAGTTCGCTCTAGAGCAAAAACAATTGACAAAAATCGCTAAATGCCTTTCTCTATAA
>NZ_JASJFB010000094.1:0-1620 GCF_030065455.1 Microcystis sp. M53602_WE12
CTGTTAAGGCAGGTGCGAAAAATCCTTCGGGAAAGAAGCAGAAACCCAAATCGTGAGGTTTGGGAATCACCGTCCGTTTACGGCGGTGAGGATGTCAAGCAGGGTTGCCATGTATTGGTACTCAGATTCAAAGGGAATTGCATCCAATCGTGGGGTTAAAGACAATAGCCCCAATTGACTGAGACCTGCTTTGGCGGCGGCCGCAATCAGCGCCCCTTCCGTAGGATCCCCCACCACTGACCAATCTTCTCCCGTTTGTTTTAGCCCGGAGTCATTACAAAGCAAACCAGCTACCAGACAATCCCCTAGGGCCGGCGGCAATTCCTCTGCAAAGGGGCTGCCAGGGTTGCCATCGGTGATCAGACTAATTTCGCCCTTGGGACTATAGCCACCACCACTAACGGCGTAATATTGCCCTTCAGTATAAATGGACTGTACAGTCATTTGATTTTCGGTCAGGGTTCCGGTTTTGTCGGAACAAATGACGGTCGCACTCCCCAATGCTTCCACTGCGGGCAGTTTACGAATAATCGCATTGCGACTGGCCATGCGGTTGACCCCAATGGCCAAGGTAATCGTTACCACTGCTGGCAGCCCTTCTGGAATCGCACTCACTGCGAGGGCAACGGCAGCTTCAAACATATCGATCCAAGATTTCCCCCGTCCTAACCCGATGGCAAAGGTCAAGGTTGCTAGGGTCAAAATTGCGTAAAGTAGGGTGCGGCTAAATTGGGCAAATTTACGGGTCAGGGGTGTGCTAAGGCTGACTCGGCTTTCCATCGACTGGGAAATCTGCCCCACTTCGGTGGCGTTGGCCGTAGAGACAACAATCCCTTTGCCCTGTCCAAAGGTAACAAAACTCCCTGCGTAGGCCATGTTTGTCCTTTCTGCTAGGGGCGTATCCCCGGGTAAGGGTTCGATCGCTTTTGACCCGGGCAAGGATTCCCCGGTCAGGGCAGACTCATCCACCTGCAAATTGCGGACTTTCAGCAGCCTCAAGTCCGCTGGTACTTTATCCCCCGATGCCAATAAAACGATATCTCCTGGCACCAAATCCTGAGATGGAATCCGGAGGGTTTGTCCCTCTCGCAACACGGTCGCTTCTGTGGTTACGGCTTTGGCTAGGGAAGCGATCGCACCTTCCGCCTTAGCTTCCTGCACATAGCCAATAATGGCATTGATCAGAGTAACTCCCCAAATCACCGAGGCATTCGTCCAAGACCCTAAAAATGCCTTAATAGTACCCGCAAGCAAGAGAATATAGAGTAGCGGCTGATGAAATTGCCCCAAAAATCTCAACCAAGCTGGTTTCCCCGGCTTAAATCGCAGTTCATTCGGGCCATATTTTTCGTAGCGACTGGCCACTGCTTCTGCTGATAAGCCCGCTGACCCATCGCTGGTCAAGTATTCAATCACCTCTGGTTGAGAAAGTTGATGATACAAGGGCAATGATAATTGAACTGGCATCATGCTCGACCATATTTAGGGTCTGCTGAAAAAGTTTTTCCTAGGGGCAGGGTGTAGGGTGTGGGGTGTGGGGTGTGGGGTTTTACCGATTTTGAGGGGGTCAATTACCTAATTTTCAGGGAAAAAGTCCCTGAATTTCCCCCTGATCACTCC
>NZ_JASJFB010000527.1:0-1387 GCF_030065455.1 Microcystis sp. M53602_WE12
AACAATAAACTTAAACTAATAAAACGGAGAGGCTATGGCTTTAGAAACTTTCGGAATTTTTGGGTTAGAAGTATGTTATCTTGGCATCTTGTATGTTGATTTAGCATAAAGGGTAACGAAGAGCCGAGATTGTTTGCAGTAAGCTAATCTGGCTAACAGGCTTTTGGGCGTGATATGGGGAAAAGTTCTGGCGATTGCGCCTAAATGGAGTGTTATACAGAAAGTTGAACCATATCGTTGCCTCAGAGAGTTTTATGCAGAAAGTTGACCTATAATATGTAGTTATGTCGCATTGCTTCTTTGCGCAAGTGGAAAATTTTGAGGTATAGATTTATGACCCACATCGTCTTGCTCGGCGACAGCATATTTGATAATGCTCCTTATGTGGATGTTGAAGAAGATGTTATCCATTACCTTAAGCGCAAAATACCTTTAGGATGGAAAGCCACTTTACTCGCTATTGATGGTTCTATTACCACGGATCTCCATGCTCAAGTTCAGAAGCTACCTAAAGACTCAACTCACTTGTTTTTGAGTGTTGGGGGAAATGATGCTTTACGCAACATCGACTATCTATCTCAGAGGGCACAATCTGTTGCAGAAGTAATAATTAAATTTTCAAGGCTGGTCGGAGATTTTCGTGCTAACTATGTAAGTGCAATCAAAGAGCTACTGGAAAAACAGTTGCCAATAACAATTTGCACCATCTACGAGCCAAGATTTGAGCAGTCAGAATACCAAAGCATAGCGACAACTGCACTCACATTTTGGAATGATGTGATAATTCAAACAGCAATAGCCTATAAACTACCAATTATTGATCTGCGCCAAATCTTTACCAGTACATCTGATTACGCTAATCCGATTGAGCCATCTGCAATTGGTGCAGATAAATTAAGCAGCTACATTCTAGAAATAGTACAAAACCATAACGTTACTCAACTACATACAATCATCTATGGAAACTCCAAAGACTCTCGACAAAAGTGAATTGCCCTGAATGGCACTTCAAGATAGATCGACAATCTGTCGTTTGGTTCATTTCGGTGGGCAAGTCAATTTCTTCTTTGGCAATAGCGGTTCTACGATAGACCACTCTTCATTCGTCAAACTACTTGAGTACATTTTGGCTTACTCCAAAGTATCGATTTTCGGGGATAACTAGACGGTGGCGCCTTCACTGACGGGGTTCAGACCAAAGTATTGCCGTTAAACAGGCTACAGACTCTCTTCCCTGCAACCTATAGTGGACAAGGTTTTCGCTTCACCTTTTCAGCCTAGCATCTACATTAGAACTCTTGCAAATTAATTATATGTTATAATGATGGGTTAACTAATTTTCCCCAAAAAATTAGTTAATCAGTACATTTGTCCTGAATGAAAACTT
>NZ_JASJFB010000870.1:0-3608 GCF_030065455.1 Microcystis sp. M53602_WE12
GAAAACTAATTTTCTTTGAAGAAAAATATTCCGTACCATCTAAAGCTATTCAAATTTCCTCATCTAAGGAGAAAAATTTTTTAATAACTCCCGGTTTTTTTAACCATTGATAGACTTGTTGAAAAGAGCCAAATATTGTGGCAGCTGGGATAGGAGCTAACAGGTTTCTGATTTGATTATCACCAGGTATTTTTTTGATACCAAATAAACTTGAAGCATTATCTTTTCCCTTACTACTTTTCATCAAACGTTGATGCTCTAAAAAAGAAGGTGACTGAGTAAAAAAAACCGAAAAAGCCGCCTTAACTGCATCTTCTACCTGATATTTGGTATTGTTTCCTGGTTTTCTGTCATCGGGTAAGTCATGTAATTCTTGAACTAAAAATTGTCTTAATTCAGGAATTTCTCAAGTCACAGCCTTTTTCGTCATCGCAGAACAGTTTGATTAATTAATATTTCCAACTTAATAATTTTACCTCAACAGACAACAATCATCAATTTTTATTTGGTTCTCTTTCTGATGTAGAGAACTTTTGTTCTAGATTTCTCCCATCTTTCAAATATTTTGAGTATAAATACTCTATATACTCACTTCTCTGCGATGCAGTCGCACTCGCGGGAGCGCATTTTGTAGCTTGCTTAAAGCTTTGTTTCTGTCTGTATCACTTGTTACTTTTTAAAATGAGAATTGCTGTTAACCCGACTTTTTTAACAATTGTCGGCAAAATTTTGCTTGCTTTTTTCACGGCTTTTTGAGATGATATTTTTATAAGACTTCATACACGATGGAGTGGTGGCAACCAAAAAAATATAAACAGATTCCCATTATAAAAAAAAGTATAACCGAAGCCAGCGCCCAAGTCAAGGGATCACTCCTTTTTTTTGAGAAGTTTTCCAAGAAAAAAATCCAAGAGGCAGCCGGAGATATTCGGTTTTTCTTCACTTTTTGGGCGAAAAAACCCTTTTAGGATGCCTATAATAGGAGATAGAAAGGGTTAAAAACAAAAAAAATGGCGGAGAGAGTCCAGAAAATCCTTGCCCAGTGGGGAATTGCCTCCCGAAGAAGGGCGGAGGAGATGATCGTAGCCGGCCGGGTGAGACGGAATGGCAAAATCGTGCAGTTAGGAGAAAAAGCCGACCCCGAAAAAGATCACCTAGAAATAGACGGAAAAAAAATTGAACCGGCCAATCGTCCCAAAAGATTGTATATACTGGTCAACAAACCCATTGGTGTGGTTTCTACCTGTAAGGATCCGCAAAACCGGCCGACGGTGATTGACCTTTTGCCCGACTCCCTCGCCAGCGAGACGGGGTTACATCCCGTAGGAAGGTTGGACATCAACACCACTGGGGCTTTACTCCTCACCAACGACGGTCAACTCACCCTCACCCTCACCCATCCCCGTTATCATTTGCCCAAAACCTATCGGGTTTGGCTAGATGGTGCGATTGATAGACTTGCTCTCCAGCGTTGGCGAGAAGGTATCCTCTTAGGGGGAAAAAAAACCTTACCCGCACAGGTTGAGATACTCAAGCAAACCGACCAAAAAACCCTACTAGAAGTTATTTTAGTGGAGGGAAGAAATCGGCAGATTCGCTCTGTAGCCGAAGAATTAGGTTATCACGTCCTGAAACTTCATCGCAGTGCTATCGGTCGTATTCAACTAAACTCCGGTAATAATTCCCCCTTACCCTTGGGTGATTACCGTTTTTTAACCCTTGATGAACTGAAATATTTAAAGAACCAGATTAACTAAGCTGAAAGTCAGCCCCTAATAGCGATATGTTTCGCCTTCTCCAATCACAACTCGACCCCCAGCATAAACAGCGCACCAAATTACTGGAAATCGGCGTTTATTTGCAAAAAAATCGCCTAGAACAGTCCCTTTCTCTCGAGGAAATTGCCCAGAAAACCTTAATCCCGCGCCATCGTCTAGAAGCGCTGGAAGCGGGGGATTTGGAGTCATTGCCCGAACCGATTTATATTCGTTGGTTAATCAAACAATTTGCTGATAGTCTGTCCCTGGATGGTGAGACGGTTAGCCGACGTTTTCCCACCAAGGTAAATAACTTTTTTAGGGGAATAAAACCGTCTTTATCGCTGCCGAGTCTTCAAATTCGCCCGATTCATCTCTATTTTCTCTATTTAATCTTAGTTATTGGTTCCGTACAAACCCTATCCCACGTCCTACAAAAATCGGTACTGCAATCGAATCGCTTACCGCCGCCTTCCTTGCCACAACAGCAAATTGTCCAACCGAAAAGCAACCCCCTTCAACCGGTAGCCAACAAAACCAGCAATAATCAGCAGCTGGTGGTGGAGGTAAAACTGGAAGATGACTGCTGGCTGCGGGTGGTGGTGGATGGCAAGACAGAATTTGAGGGTGTACTGCCCCAGGGAAGCCATCGCACTTGGCAAGCAAACCGAGAATTAACCGTGAGGGCGGGTAATGCCGGCGGGGTTTACGTTGCCGTTAATAATGCCCATGCTAAACAACTGGGGCAACCGGGCAAAGTCGAGGAAGTCACCTACCGGGCAAATTGAGCTAATTTATGCAAAAGGTTTTTTCACCCCTTGATCGCCTTCAGGGAGGGTTAATCGGGGCATATATTGGGGAATCCTTGCATAATCAGCCCCTAATACCAGCCTTTAACTATGAGGCGACACCGAGGACGATCCTGCTTTTGCAAGCTCTGCAATCTCAGGAGGATTTTCCCCTTGCGATCGCAGCCAAGCAGCAGTCGGAATCGGCGTTATTATTTGTGCTACTACCGGAGATTTTAACCTGGCCTGACCATGGGGAACGTTGGCAAGCTAGATTAAATTTTTGGCTAAAAAAGGGCTTAATTTCCGAGTTAACCCGACAAGAAGCGATAATTTGGGGAGAGGCTGTAGGTCTGTTATTACGGGGAAAAAGGCCTTTAAATCAGTTAATAGGGCAATTGCTAACTATTAACCCCAAGAATAAGCTATTAGAGCAGATTCAGTCAGCTTTAAGGCAAAATCATCCCTTAGAGTCCATTTTATCGGCTTGGGCGAAAGATAGCTCACCTTTAGGAATTGCGATCGCAGCTTCTCTCTATACCTTTCTGCAAACGACCGAGGATTTCGCCGTTAGCGTGCGTCGCGCTAATTCTAGTCCCTATCAACGGCAATTAACCACCACTTTAGCGGGAATTTGGGCGGGATTGTACAACGGTATCGAGGGGATTCCCCTAGCTTGGCGGCAAAATTTGCCGACAGAGCCAGTTAAACAGCAATTAATGGATAAAGCTGGGGAAATCTATCGAATTTCTTTGGGTATATCTCCTCATCTTGTCCTATCTCCCCATACTGCCGTCGATTACGGGGGAACAATCCAACCCCGTCCCAGCTTAAAATTGGTCTCTCAAGATAAGTAGGGGTTGCTGAAAAAGTTTTTCCTGGTGTGGGGTGTGGGGTGTGGGGTGTGGGGTGTGGGGTTTTACCCATTTTCACCTGGTCAATTACCTAATTTTCAGGCAAAAAGTCCCGGAATTTTCCCCTCAATCACTGCAAGGGTCGGGACTTTTTGAGGTCAAAAAAGTCTAAAAGCCTTATCCAACAAGGTTTTTAGATTTATTCAGCA
>NZ_JASJFB010000715.1:0-1147 GCF_030065455.1 Microcystis sp. M53602_WE12
CTTAGCTTAACAATTGATTGTTTTCGCCACGACCCCGGCGACTGTTCGAGTTTTGTCAGGGAGATTATGGTGGTGACCCTTGCTACGAAGCGGTCTTTTCCGACCAAGGTTGGGACGGTCTACCACCTCTCTCAATATACAAGGTTGGGTTGAAGCATGAAACCCAACGCCCGATTATGTTACGCTACCGCTAACCCATCCTACAAATAATTGTGCCTCCCTACTTAATAAGGTGGCTAAGGTGGGGTTGACTTTTAAGGGTTTTTCAATGTTTGAAATCATCGCTTATTTTCCTCTGTTTAATCGCTTTTCTGCTCTAGATAAACTTTTTTCTCAACCTTTAATTTCTCTTTTTCAGTAATTAATTAAGTTTTCATCGGGGGATTTTTTTTGTTCCTCATTGGCAATTTTTTGATGATGGATCAGAATTTGATAACGAATGCTTTCAACAGATTAGCTAACAAGGCTCATTTTGACTTTTTGATTGAGTGCGGTGGCGATTTTTTGCAGCATTATTAGGGGATTGTCTTGATAGTCAGCGTCTTCTAGATCTTCAATAACGGATTTTTCAACATGGATTAGGTCGGCTAGTTGTTGTTGGGTTAATCCAGCTTTTGTACGAGAGTCATAAATCAGTTGTGCGATTTCTGCGTTGATGGATTCTAGGGCGATTTGTTCTTGTATTGTGGGATCGTCTGCGATGATTTGATGAATGATTTTTAGGGCATCTGTGGTTTTAGGCATATTTATTTTTAGTTAATTTCTTTTGTTAAAGATGTCCTCGATTTTTTGATAGTTCATTTAGGATCTTTGATTTCTAATCATTTAAAAGTTTGGCTGATGTATTTTGTTACATAAACAAATTTTATATAATGCAATCTTACAATAATTTAGTAAATCCTGCTTGTTCAAAATGACGATCAGAGGTAAGCTGTTCGTAATTTAAATTGCGTTAACAGAAGGCTCTTCGTTACTTGGTATGGTTCGATAGGGGAGCATAAATCGACTAAATCCTTATCTGGCAAGAGACTTAATTGATTAGTTCGCTCTAGATCAAAAACAATTGACAAAAATCGCCAAATGTCTTTCTCTATAAGAGTTTCATTCCTTATAATCCTGTACGTTGCATAAGACAAACCGAAGAACC
>NZ_JASJFB010000244.1:0-8116 GCF_030065455.1 Microcystis sp. M53602_WE12
AACCCTTATATAGAAAAGCATTTAGCGATTTTTGTCAATTGTTTTTGCTCTAGAGCGAACTAATCAATTAAGTCTCTTGCCAGATAAGGATTTAGTCGATTTATGCCCCCCTATCGAACCATACCAAGTAACGAAGAACCCTTTTAAAGGATTTTTGCTCTTATCTTGGTGAACGGCATAGCCCAATTCAGCAACCACAATCTGTGTACCGCCGATTTGCTTCATGAAATCCATTTGTTTGTTGAATTCCTGCAAGGTTTCAGATTCTTTCCCCTCCGTGAATTTGGTTCCTACCCAAGGTTCAGAAATCGTCAAATTGCGAAGGGCTAACTCACTTTTTAATTCTGAGATTTCTTGGGGAAATTTACCTGACATTTGCGAACCTTGAAAACCAGCTAATGCCATTTCACTGAGAATTTGCTGGTATCTAATTGGAGGATTCAGATCAATACTAGGGTCATCACCATTGCTCCAACCTGTGGGTGTAATTCCCAGGGAGACTTTTTTCTTATCAAATGTGGGATTTAAGAGCGCCGCTTTACCTGAAGAGGAAACCAGAGAAACTAAAATCGGCTTAGGTTGTGCTGTAGCAGCAGCGGGAAAAGCCAGGTAAGTTATCCCGATTACAAAAATAACTAACAAGACAATTAAACGGGCAATACCTAACGGCTTCCATCTAGGAGGTATGTCTGCTTGTAAGACTGAAGCTAATGGAAATTCACGGACTTTTTCTTTGCTGTTTAACGATTTTCCTTGATCGGCATCACTCATTGTTTATCATCTTCCTTTAGTAGACTGACCAAAAGACTTAAGAAGTTTGTTGATGGCTTTTGAGAAGTTCTGAACCAGCTGAATCCCAAGGGTTAAGGTTGGGCAGCAACCTATTCAGACTTGAGTTTCAGAAGTGAGACTGAAACACACTCTAAAAAACTAGGTCAGTTCGATATCTAAGCCTGAACCTTAAAGTCTTATTTGTTCTTGATCCTTAGAATCAGTTACCCTAAGAATCTATTACACCACCCCGCCAATATTTCGTATCCTAAGATACAATTTCATAATTTGTTACAAACGCTACTAAAAATGCAAACTCAAACCAATCCTTGGCAACAACGAATCTTTAGACTGTCCCTATCTCTCTGCGTTATCAGTTTCTTGTCGGCCACCTTCACCATTTATGCTTACTGGCGGGAGAAAAATCAAACCAGAGAAACAGCGAAAAATAATGCTCGACAAGAAGCTATCCGCGCCGCTAAAGAAATCGATAACTAGCTTCGTAAACTCCAGGATAGTGCCAATTCTATCGCCCACGATATCAGTAAGGATAAACTTAAAGATCGACAGTTGCTTGAGCGATTAAAAAGCACGATAGAACAAAATCCCAATTGGTTCGGTGTCGGTGCGGCTTATGCTTCCTATACTTACAAATCTCAGATACGTCTCTATGCTCCCTACTACACCAGAAAACAGGGTAAACTGCAATTACTGCAACTGGAATCTTTTTACGATTATACTCAACCCGGAAAGGGTGATTGGTATATCCATCCCTTAGCCTCCGGTTCAGTTTGGTTAGAACCTCATTTTGGAGCGGCAACTAACACTTTACTCGCAGAATTTAGCACTCCTTTTTATCGCCTTAATCCGAAAACCAAAAAAAATATTCCTTCTGGGGTGGTCTTCGCCAACTATTCTCTAGATGGGTTAAAAAACTTAATGAACTCCCTCAAACTAGGTAAGACTGGCTACGGATTTATCCTATCTAAAAAAGGAACTTTTATCTATAGTCATAGAGAAGATTGGGTTAAAGAGCAAAAAACCATCTTTCAAATAATTTCTCAAGCATATAAACCCGAAAAATTGCGAGTTCCAGCCCAAAAAGCTCTCAAAGGCTCTAAGATTGAAATGGATTTTCAAAATCCCTTAACGGGACAATCTAGCTGGATATTTTTTGAACCTATTCCTACTACAAGTTGGACATTAAGTGCTGTCTTCATTCAAGATGAAATTTTATTAAATACCAAGAGCTTACATCACAAACTGCTGCTGATTAATCTACAGATAATTAGCTTTTTCTTTTTTCTATTTATCCTAATCTTTCGCGCTTATAAAGGCAGTGTTCGCAGTCTTTAGGCTGTCTCTTCTTCCACTTCTGTTGTCTTGCTGGCGGGAATCGGATCTATCTGGTATCTCCAAATCTCTGAACATAAAATCGAACAGAAAAACAATATAGTGCTTCTGAAAAAAGCGGGTTTAAATAAATTTTTGCAATCTCGTAAATCCGAAAACCCTAAAGACTCCCCCCTCTATATTCCCACAGGAGTTTTTGTGCAGTCTCTAGAATTTGAAGATGCTAATGATGTGTTTATCACGGGCTATATTTGGCAAAAGTATGATAAGAATATCCCTCAAAACGTCAGTCGGGGTTTTATTCTTCCCGAAGCAGTTGATCCCAATGTAACCGAGATTCATCGTCATCAAGACCAAAATTTTGAAGTGATCGTCTGGTATTTTGAAGCTAAACTCCGAGAAAACTTTGATTATTCTAAATATCCCTTTGATGTTAAAGATGTCTGGATTCGCCTCTGGCCTAAAGACTTCTACAAAAATATCATCCTCACCCCAGATTTTGATGCCTACGATTTGATGGTTCCTACTTCCCTACCCGGTTTAGCAGAGGATTTTGTTTTACCTGGTTGGGATATTAAGAGTAGTTTTTTCCAGTACAAACTCAATAACTATAATACCAATTTTGGACTTAACAGCTATATCGGCCAGGACAATTTTCCCGAACTCTATTTTACGGTTGTTCTCCAACGAAATTTTATCAATGTACTGATTAGTAATATGATGATAATTATTGTTGTCCTATTACTGCTTTTTTGTATTCAAATACTGATCATCAAACATAAAGAGAGCGGTGAAAATCAAGATTTTACCGCTTTAGAGATCGTTTCCGCTTGTGGGGCTTTTCTTTTCATTGTCATTATCGATCAGATTAATCTCAGACAAAAAATTATCACGGCAGGTATTATTTATCTTGATTATTTCTACTTTATACTATATATAATGATTCTTTTAGTCGCAATTAATGCCATACTTTTTGCTTCTAATATCAAAATTGATTGGATTGATTATAAAAATAACTTAATCCCAAAGCTACTTTATTGGCCAACTAATCTGGCACTGTTACTGTTGGTAACTATGTTAGTTTTTTAGGCTCTTACCTTTTTACATACTAGGTTGAGAAGAACCCTTTTTTAACAAAAAATGGCTAGGGATTCAATCTCACTAAAATAAGTTATGATCAATCTTGCTTGAGTCAGAAAGATTAATATGCCCAGTCAAGAAATTATTGACCAGAAAAATTCTGCCGCCAACGCCGAACAAGTTTCTGAGTCGAACCTAGAGCTAGTTCCCCAACCGAAACAAGAGCATGATACCGCTGCCAGCCCCCAGGGGTTGCCCCATGCCTTCGTCGTCATGCCCTTTGGTAAGAAAAAAGGGCCAGACGACCGCTGGATAGATTTTAATAGCATCTATCAAGACTTAATTAAACCAGCCTTAATCGAAGCTGGATTTGAGCCGTTTCGAGCCGATGAAGAAAGCGTCAGCGGCGATATCCTCACCGATATGTTTCAGGAACTATTGCTGGCGGATCTGGTAATTGCTGACCTCAGCATTGATAATGCCAACGTTTTTTATGAGTTAGGAGTACGCCACGCCCTACGCAAGCGGGGACTAATTCATATCCAGTCGGGCCGAGGTTATCTGCCCTTCGATATTTTTAACGTCCGCACTCTCCCCTACCATTGTGACGAGAATGGCCAGCCCGATCGCCAATACCTGGAAAAAGACAAACAGGCGATCGCTAAAATGGCTCGCGCTACCGGGGAATCAGACCATCATCGCATTCACAGCCCCATTTTCAATTTACTCGACGGCTTGGAAGAACCCGATCGCCGGTCCTTGCAAACCCCCCTAGCCATTGGCTACTGGGATGAGTACAACAATTGGCGGAAACGGGTAGTGATCGCCCAACGCCAAGATCGCATTGGTGACGTTTTGCTGTTGATCGAAGAAGTGAGCAACCCCCTAATAAAATGCGAGGCGATCGCCGAAGCGGGGAAAGCCTTAAGAAACCTAGGAAATTATCAACTTGCGCTCCAGCAATATCGCAACGGACTGGCACTGCAGCCGAAAAATGCCGAATTCCGGCGCGAGGAAGCCTTTCACCTGAGCCGACTGAAGCGATATGATGAGGCAGTCGTACAGTTAGAGTCGCTGCTGCGGGATGAACCGGCCAATATCGATGCCCTTTCCTACTTAGCTCGCATTTACAAGGAAATGTGGAAGGAGCGATGGGTCGGCATCTCCAATGAAGCGGAGTGCCTCCAAACAGCCGAAGAATCGGCCCACTTACTACAAAAAGCGATTGAGACTTACCTGCAAGCCTACCGCCTCGATCAGAATCATTACTATTCCGGCATCAACGCCCTGACTCTATCTGCCGTCTTCAAGTATTTAGCCAGGCATGGTAGGGACGGCGATCCAGAAGAGAAAGCGATCAAAGAGGAGTTGCCGGTGCTGTCTGGAGCCGTTAAATTTAGCTTGGACAGTGCTGCTCTCAAGGATAACAACGATGTTTGGGTCTTCCTCTCCCTCGGCGATCTGGCCATCTGTACCGCCCGCAACCCGCAACAGGTGGCCAGAGCCTATAAAAGGGCGCTCAACCGGCTCTGGAACAATAAATTTGCTTTACTTTCAACCCTAGAACAATTGAAACTCTTAGAATCCCTGAATTTCCGCCTTGAATATGTCAAGTCAGGCCTCGATGTCCTCGAAGCAGAATTGGAGAGAATAGAACATCAAGAAGCCGCGATCTCCTCCCCAACGGTGAAGGAACCTCCGCAAGTTTTCCTCTTCTCCGGCCACATGATTGACAAGCCAGACCGCCCGAGGCCTCGGTTTCCCTCGGATATGGAAACCGAGGCGCAACAAAAAATTAAGGAGGTACTCGATAAGCTGCAAGCTGATACCACGGATCTGGCGATCATGCCGGGACTCGCTTGTGGGGGCGATATCCTGTTTCTAGAAGCCTGTTTAGAGCGCCAGATGAAAGTCGAGGTCTATCTGCCCTTCGAGTCGGCTCAATTTATTGAAGAGTCAGTCAGCTTTGCCGGCGATGATTGGGTAGAGCGTTTCTATAGGATTAAGAATCATCCCCAGGTCGCGCTCAACCTACAACCGGAACGAATCGGACCGGTCCCGAAAGGAAGCAATTCCTTTGAGCGTAACAATCGTTGGGCTCTCTATTCCAGTTTGATCTACGGAATCGATCGGGTGCGGTTGATTGTCCTCTGGGATGGCAAAGGCGGTGATGGACGTGGCGGGACTGGCGATATGGTCAAGCAAGTGCGTCAATTGGGGGGGATCGTCGAGCATCTAGACACAACTAAGTTTGATTATTGGAAAGCTCAAGGAGCGGGAATCGGAAATCGGGAAACTTGAGAAACCAGAGCCGAAATTTTTTTCTACTAACTGATTAAAAGTACAAATATTATGCCAAAAAAGTCCAAACTTTATCGTGAGCAGTTCCAGCAAGAAATCTCTGCTTTGATCGAGCAGATTGACTTGCCAGATTTACAGAAGCAGTTTATGAAAGCCCGCTGGCTCGAGCAATTACTGTGGCTAGAAGGCAGGGCCCAGACAACCCGCAACCAATACTATTTTCTCCGACTGCTCACAATTATCGGGGGGGTGATTGTTCCGGCCTTGGTCAGTCTTAATATCAACGCCAATGACGTTCAAGTAGTAGTCGGTTGGCTCGCCTTTGGCTTAAGTCAGGTGGTTGCTATCAGTGCTGCCGTTGAAGAGTTCTTTCATTATGGCGAACGCTATCGCCACTATCGCAACACGGCAGAGGCGATGAAAATTGAGGGCTGGCAATTTCTCCAGTTGAGTGGTTCTTATCGCCATGCCCAAAATCACGCCGAAGTCTATCCCGATTTTGCTCAACGAGTAGAAAACATTATCCAGCGCGATGTGGAAGGGTATTTCAGCCAGGTTGTACAGGAGAAAGAAAAGCCAAAACAGCAAGCAGAAATCGCTAAAACACCACCTCAGTAGCAAGACAAGGAATATTTAGCGATGGGAGTGTCAATTAGGTCGATTTCTCCACCAGAAAACCTTTTAGTCCTGAGATAATATTAGGCAGATATCTGATACCAAATCCTGTTTAAAAAGTATAGGATAGTGGGGAGCGGGGAGAAACAATCCATAACTTGAGAGTTAATCAGATTGTTAAAAACAGATTTGGTATCATACTAAATCCGTTGAGTATAGGCTAACGTCAGTTCGGGATAAGGGTGGAAAGAAAAGGCGGGGGCTAGTAAGCTGAAAAATATATAGGGTTTGCTGAAAAAGCTTTTCCTAGGGGCAGGGTGTGGGGTGTGGGGTTTTACCGATTTTGAGGCAGTCAGTTACCTAATTTTCAGGGAAAAAGTAGCTGAATTTTACCCCCGATCACTCCAATGGTTGGCACTTTTTGAGGAGAAAAAAGTCTAAAAGCCTTATCCAACAATGTTTTTAGATTTATTCAGCAAGCCCTAATTAGTGCTGCATGAAAACACAAAGAAATAGAAAATTCAAGAGCGATTCACTTACTGTCGGTAAGTCCTATTTCCTGTAACCTCCTCTTCAACCCAGACCGGTTACTGTACTGTTCGTAAATCTGGTTCAGGCACTCTTGGAAAACGGGCAACCCGTTTTGATATTCGGCTAAATCTCTTAATTTGACCAACAATTTAACAGCCTCATAGTAGGATTTAGACTGGGCTTTCTGAATTAGGGACTCGACTTGCTGCCAAACTTGCGCTTCCCGTTTAGCTAAAGTTTGTAGTTCCTCAATTCGCTTGGCTTCCGCTTCTTGTTGTCGCCGTTTTTCTGCCTTTTTTTCTTCCTCAGAAGCAGCCTCAAGAAGTTCTTGAACCGTGCGTCGAGGCTGGTTAGAGGGGGGAGAAGTAGGGATTAATTGAGACAGCTTTTGTTTGAATTTAGCAGATAAATTAGGTTCTCCTTTAGCCAATCTTAATAGGAAATCTTGGCGTTCAGAAGCGGATAATTGAGTAATAGCTTGTTGCCAAGTTTGCTCCGAGATAGTTGTTAGTTTACCACTGGATGCACAAGCAACATTTAATAAGTGTTCGTCCAATTCAAAGATTTCCGTAAAAGCCTTTTGAGATTCAGAAAGTTGATTTAGTCCGGGGGGTAGAGGAGGTTCTAGTTGCGTCTTATCGATGTCTATATATCCCTCGGATAAGTCAATAGCTTTCAGCCAGGCTAAATATAATCCTCGATAGTCTTGCTGGAGAATTTCTTGGCGTAATCCTATCAATTCCGATAGAATCCCTTCTCCTTCTATCCAGTCATTAAAACCTTCTTCTTGACTAAATTCCCAATCTAAAATTGCCCAATCTCCCGCAAAAGATAAGCTGATATAATTATCGATACAGTAAAGTTCAATTGCCTCTCGGTTGATCAGGGATGTGGGAAAACGAAACATTAATTGCTGTGTTCCCCAGTTGGCGATGTAGTACATGATATCGAAATACCGAGCCAGCACCTGTTTGGGATCCCCCCGAAAATTGCCGTAACTATAGGTGAAACTGGCACTCGTTGCCGTCGGTTTGACGCGGCTCGATAGCTCGCCTATGGCAGCTCTTTCCTCTTGGGTGAGGTGGCGATCGATCGCTTGGAATTCGTAATATTGGTATTCGCTCATGGTGTGCAACCTATCTCAAGGTTTATGATCGATATGCTGATAATTGTACGGGGATAGTCAGGGTTTGCTGAATAAATCTAAAAACCTTGTTGAACTCACTTTCCGCACTTCTTAACATTCAATTGATGATTTTTACTAATATATTGCTTAAAACCCATTGCCAGTAGGGACTATAGCTACAATGATAAGTAGGTAGGCGTTAAAAATTATCAGACACCCCCCTTATCAAGGGGGGATTAAGGGGGGATCCCCCCGCCTATCGGCACCCCCCTTATCAAGGGGGGCAGGGGGGATCGAACCTAAAATCCATTTTTAATTTAATTATAACCAGCTACTTAG
>NZ_JASJFB010000041.1:0-5990 GCF_030065455.1 Microcystis sp. M53602_WE12
GGGGGTTATAAGGGATGGAACCCTTATAGAGAAAGGCATTTAGCGATTTTTGTCAATTGTTTTTTATCTAGAGCGAACTAATCAATTAAGTCTCTTGCCAGATAAGGATTTAGTCGATTTATGCCCCCCTATCGAACCATACCAAGTAACGAAGAACCCATAAACTTAGAGTTTTTAAGCAGGAGAGTACGGATGATGACACCTAGTACGAAAAGAGAAACTGTACCAGCACCTAACACAGTAATTCACAAGAGGATTCAAGGCATTACTGAGGCAATTCTGAGCCTTGCTGATGCCAAACCAGGGTCAAGTGCTGACAAGGCAGTAGGAAACAACACAAATTCCGCAAATATGACAAAAGCTGGATTAGCAGATATCGCCAATGCTATTAACAATTTGCAGCTATCTGTGAAAGTACCTGCTCCAAACATTTCCATCAATATCTCTGTCTACATACTCCTCATTAACCTCAATATTTTTATCTGGTGGTGGCTGTGTCGCAATAAACGAGACAGGATGGGTTGTTTGATGAACAATATGCGGCAATCGAAATTATGGGATCAAGCAATGAAGGGATACAGTGGAAAAAATGAACTTGAAAAGCGATTTACATCTATCTTTGAAACGCCTGTAGAGTCTATCGGTTTAAGCTCCGAATCTTTAGGTGAACCAACTCTACAAGAAAAAGAGGAAGGCGAACAAAAATGGATGGATTTTGCTTCAACGATCCAGGATTTGTGTATGGAACTGTTGGGTTCTTTTGCGGTTGAATCCCCTGAAGCCAGACAACAAGCCGCTCCCCCAGCACCACCACGGCTAGAATTATTTCCTACTTCTTTAGAGGAGCAACTGACAGAGGAAAACCTAGCGCCAGCCCTGCCCTTACTTCACGAACTCAGTCAAGTTGAAGCCAGCTTGACACAAGAAGATCTGGACGTTGCCAATTTAGATCGTCTAGAAAGACAACTGGAAGTCCTGCAAAACAAATTAGCCGAGCATCCAGATTTGTTCAATGAAGATCTGGCCAGGAGTGCCTCAGAACCCTTGGGGAACAGTAAGCTCGCCCTGCGCTACCAGCGCCTGATCCAACTCCAGCAATTACGTCAATTAATCCTTCAATATTTTGCCTCAAATAGTTAAATCGCCGCAAGGAATCCAACCATGACCTACAACACCACAGAAACCATTCAACGCTTGTGGGCAACCTTTTTGAGAGATCAATTAGGAGCGATGCCACCGGAAGAGCGCCAACAGTACGAACAGCAACTCGAAGACCGTTTCGGTGAACTACTCAAGGGGGCGGCCGACGGTTCCAGTAGTCCCGATAGTTTCCTCGATTTAATGGGATTTGGACCCAAAGGACCGATTCCCTTCGAGAACGTTTCCTATCCCTATATCCAGCCAGATTTCGATGATTCCGTCGTTCCTAGTCAACTCCACGCCGCCGCCGAACTGTACTATATCTACCAACACGAACGGATGAAAGTTTTTCAAGTCATCCAAGTGCTGCAGCGTCTGTTTAGAGAGGGACGGATGCGGATTCAACGGGGACCGGGGGCGCGAGGTCTATATTTACTTGACAAATGGAAACCTTTGCGCTATACGATCCGCGATCGGATGATGGCCTACCGTCGCGCCTTTAACTACGGTAATGCCCAACCAGCTTCGGGGGCGATCATTAACCGCAATTTTCATCGGCAATTAGTCGGGTTTATGGTAGCTGTAGCCCAATATTTCCGGGATTTATTGATCGGGGAAGTAATTCGCGGCGGCACTCTCATTGAACAGCGACCCTTTGGCAGTATTGGCACAGTTCAACGCATCGGCTTGGATCTGCGCTATGCTCTCGATCGCTCCACCTACGGTAACATTTTGGCCCTGACGATGGAAACCGGACATTATCTCAATACGGTTCTCAACCTTTTGGATGCAGCCGATATCAAAAAAGCCTTCGATGCTAATACCAAATGGGATGTGATCGAAATCGTCTCCAATCGCTATCTGGGGGGTATTGCCGAACCTTCCCAACGGGCAAAAATGGCGGAAAGCGGTCGTCGGATTCTGCAATTTGTGGCTGATAACGACTTTAAAACCGCCCTTGACCCGATTTTATTCCAATCGGAACTCAGACCCATGGGTCCCCACTCGGAAGCTTGGTTAGCTGCCTATCGCATGACTCCCGAAGGCCGGGCCTTTCCGGGGGTAACTCCGGCGCTACGCAGTGTTATCGGTTCGGAGTCTGCTGGGGTGTAACGCTATTTTTTTAGAGGTGTCCCGATGAGTGCCACTCTTTTGCCCGATTTCTCCATTAACCTCAATCAACGCCGTTGGTCTTGTGTCCTCGATCCCAACCTGGCCTTATCGGATTATGGTCTGCTCCTGGTCAAACAATTAGGACGATTTCTCGAATTATGGATAGCGCGAGAATTTTGGCATCTAATTGATAATAGCGATGTTTTCGATCGCTGGCGGCCTTGGCTAGAAGCGTCCCCAGAGAAGGGCAATTGCCCATCCCTTCTTACTCCGGAACTTTCTTCTCAAACCCGTCGCACTTTGCGGGAATGGGAAAGACTGCGACTAGAGACGGATTTAGGTAATCATCATCTATTTTGGATCGGCGATGGGCTTGGTGAATCCCTTTTGCCCAAAGAAACCGACAGCAGTTTAGTCAGTCGTTGGGAATGGTTAGCCCGCAGTTTGGATAGACAAATTCACACTGATCTGCTCGGCTATGCTTTCCGAGATGCGATCGCTTTGAGTGCCGCCCTAGGGTCGGCCTTTATCCTAACCCATCGCTCCCCGGAAGATCGGGCCCGCAACTTACCCCCAGTAATCTGTTCCACCTTGGAGAGTTGGGGCATCAACTGTCAGGAAATTGACCAACAAGATGCGATCGCTGCTTTGGAACGGGAACAATTACGCCAGTTATTCATCCAGTCTGGAGTCTCCAAATTGCTCTGGATGGGGTTCCACCCAGTGGTTCTGCATTTAGTGGTTCCGGAAGCAATCAGGATCGCTCCTCCTCCCAGTTGGTGCGAAGATATTTCTGCGAGCGAATTGGAATTAGAAGACTGGTCAGAAACTAGGGGAGAAAAATTTGATTTTTGGCAGGGTGCAAGGGGATTTTGGTATGAGATTTAACGTTGAAAAACCTTCCTTTTATTTTTCCAGCTGACTTCTTACCCAATTCCGAAATGCTTTTACTAACTCTAGGTAATCTGTCTGGCCAGCTTGTTGTAAAAATATAGCAATTTCTAAGATGGGTAAATTAGGAAAAAACTGACTTGTTGGGGAGGTGATATAAGTGCCATTTTGTAATTGTTGGATAACCAGAGATTCCCCATTATAAACCCAAACCTCTGCCACGCCTAGATCTGCATAAACCTGAAGGCGATTTTGAGAACTGCTGGTGACATCAATTTCTATGACTAAATCTGGTGCAGGGTCTTCATTGAAGTCCAGTCGCTTTTTCCCCCGAACCGCCTCAATATTATCAATGTAAAAACATTCATCCGGTTCTGCACCACTCAATTTAGGGCGTTTAAAGGTGGTAGAACCAAGGGGATAAATCGGGACTGCTGATTCTTCCGCTAGGGTTTCGACAAAGCGACCGATGAGGGTTTTACTAAATTCGTGTTCTGGGGAAGGAGCCATGATTTCTAAATTGCCACGATTGTAGGTCAGCCGCAGACGGCGATCGCTCATTTCTTCTAGCAGCGTTTCGTAGGTTTCCCAGCTAATCCCGGACAGGTGAATTATTTCAGCCGGTGGTGCGAGCAGTGTTGCAGTCATAGATTCAAGCAAAAATCCCATGCTTCCATTTTAGAATACTGATAACTGATATATGAATAATTCACGACCAGATAGCGCCAATTCCCTCCGTATTAACCAACCAGACTTAGTAATGGTGGCCGTTGCCGGTCAAATTGCCCATCCAGTCGGTCAGGCTAATCCCTATCGCATCGGTCATGATGGCATACCCCGAATCCTTCCGGCCACCGGGGGAATTGTCCTCAATCAACGGGTTGGCGATCGCTGTGTGGGTTTAATGGGGGATCATATTGAGCCGGGGGTGGCTCTCCATAATAATAGTCGGGAAATTATCGGCAGTCGTCGCGGCCCGAATCTTGCCCTGATTACCTATGCTTGTTTGGGCAATCGCGCTAGGGTGATTACTGGACCTGCCACGGGTCAATCGGGTCTGGTGACGGGAAAACATGGCGGAGTGGACCATGTTTTGGTAGATTTTCCCCCTGCGGTTTTGCGTCGCCTACGGATCGGCGATCGAGTGCAAATCTATAGTTATGGTTTGGGGTTAAAATTATTAGACTATCCGGATCTGCGTTTATTTAACTGTTCCCCCGATTTTCTGCGACGTTGGGGTTTAATTCCTGGCGACCGCACTTTACAAGTACCCGTGACTCATTTTGTCCCTGCTGCTGCTATGGGTTCGGGATTGGGCAAAAATACAGTCTGGCGTGGTGATTATGATATCCAGCTATTCGATCCGCAACTTCGCCGCCGCTATCGTCTTGATACTCTTCGATTTGGCGATTTGGTTGCCATTGGCTCGGCGGATACCCGTCACGGTCCTAGTTACCGTCAAGGTCGGATTACTTTCGGGATTATCGTCCATGGCGATAGTACGGTCAGTGGTCATGGTCCTGGGGTTATGCCTTTACTAACGGGTTCCTGCCAACGTTTACAACCTCTCTACGATAGCAGGGCTAATTTTGCCGCTCTGTTTAATTTGCGATCGCTACCCCCCGCCCAAGTCTATTCTCCTCTGGTCAATTTTTCTGGTATTACCCCTCGGTCTGGGGAAGTTTCTGTTAGTCGCACTTAATTTTTTATGGTTGAGCTAGAAACTCAATTATTGTTAAGTTTTTCTAATTTCTTGGCAAGTTTTTCTGGAAAATTTTACAATGATCTCTTATAGCAAATCAAGCTTCGTCTTAATTAAAACCTCGATTTTTCCCCTAATCTACATTCCCAAATTAAATGTTAAGATTAGCCCAATTATTGGCAGAAATATATTACTGTAATCTTGACAAGACCGTCTTGCACCTACTTTTATTGATTGTTTCCTATTTTTCAGATAGACGAAGCTTTTATTTAGCCAGAAAACAAGTTAGGAGAGAAAAGACAATGAATAACCAGCATCAGCAAAATCTTGGCTCTTTGTTCACCGATGTGTCCTATCAAGTAGTTTCAGAAATTTATAAGCACGATCATCACTACTATATCATCCATCTAAAGGAAGATCAGGAAAAAAATTATTTAAAAGAATTAAAAAAATCTTTTGTTGAGGTGGATCAATTTGAAGTCAACGGTCAATATTTTATTATTCTCGATGTATCCGGTCAAATTAAATCTTCTGCCCAAGAAATCGCCCAACTTCTCTCGGAAAGAGAACTACAAATTGCCACCCTAGTGGCCCTGGGACAGGCTAATAAACAGATAGCCCATCGCTTACATATTAGTGAATGGACTGTTGCCAGCTATTTACGGCGAATTTTTGCCAAATTAGGGGTAGATAGTCGTGCTGCTATGGTCTTCCGTTGTGCCGCTCTCATTCAACTGTTGCAATCAGATTTCGATGTTCAGGAATTAGCAACTATTTAATTGGCTAGGGCTTGCTGAGTAAATCTAAAAACCTTGTTGGATAAGGTTTTTAGACTTTTTTGACCTCAAAAAGTGCCGAACTTTGGAGTGATTGGGGGGAAAATTCCTGGACTTTTTTCCTGAAAATTAGGTAATTGACCACCTGAAAATGAGTAAAACCCCACACCCCACACCCCACACCCCACACCCTGCCACCGGGAAAAACTTTTTCAGCAGACCCTACTTAATTAAGCAGTTACTACTTGGGAAGCTAACCGTTTAAAGGTCAATCTTTCATCGGCCACATCGACAAAAATCGTGTCTCCCCCTTTGAATTCGCCGCGCAGAATTGCCTTAGCGATCGGAGTTTCCACATATCTTTGTAC
>NZ_JASJFB010000104.1:0-8562 GCF_030065455.1 Microcystis sp. M53602_WE12
CATCTGGTCAATTACCTAATTTTCAGGGAAAAAGTACCTGAATTTTCCCCCCGCTCACTCCCAGGTCCGGTACTTTTGGATTGACAAAAAGTCTAAAAGTCTTATCCAGCAAGGTTTTTAGATTTATTCAGCAAGCCCTAAGTATGGCTCAGTTTCCCCTTCCCGAAATAGTGATCTAAGGACTGTTTAATCCTGTCCCTTGCTCTCCCACTTGGTACTTGGTCTATCGGATATCTGGGAAGAAAATAGACTGTTCTTCTTTTCCCTCGCACGGCAAGGACTAGACGGGTTAGGAAAGTCAAGCCACTCTAGTTCTCATAGTACCAAATCGGGGCAATACCGGCTTGAGTATTTACAAAAATACAATCTAATGTGGTTAGCACTCCCCCTTGATCGCGATAGGCATCGGCCACATCCCAAAGCCGAAAATTAAAGGATAATAACCAATCGGCGATTTCGGTTAAGAGGGGAGTTTTTTGGCCATAGCCCCGATAGAGCCAGCATTCGAGAAAGAGAACATCGACTTTAGGTAGGGTTTTGACGGCTCCTTTAAGTATAGACAACTCCGAGCCTTGGGTATCAATTTTGATCACTTGGGGATGGGGTAAACCAAGTCGGGCAATTGCGTCATCAATTGTTAACATTTGCACCGAGATGGGAGTGGTGGGCTGACTATCATCACCGGTTGGCAAGAGGCTACTGCTCACCACGTCCGTGGAAACATTCATCGTCACCTCGCCGCAGGTTTCACCTAGGGCGTATTTATACAGATGAAAGGAGGGATAGACTCGCAGGATTTCTGAGATTAATTCCCGATAGTCGCTGCTGTAGTCGATGAGGGGTTCAAAGAGATAAAATTCAGCTTCCTGCAGCACCTGTTTGATATAGTAGGACCAGCCACTATTAGAAGCACCCACATCAAAGATCACCCTCGGGGTGTAACCTAGGTTTTGTAGTCGTTTAAATACCTGTCGATCCAATTGGAGGACTTGAGTATCTAAGTCATCAAGCATTTTTTGGTAATCAGACCTTAATTGCAGTTTTTCAGAGTTCATATCCTTTGAATTACTTCGGGTTTATCTTTTTCGGTACAATTTCATCCCATAAGTGCCTGTATCTAACTGTTCTCCTGTATCGTACCACTGGGGGAGTGAGTCGCCAACAATTTCTGCTAATCCGGGATTCCAAGATGCTCTAGCACTGGCCCTAGGATCAATGACAATTAATGAAAGATTATCCCTATCCTCTGGTGTCATCTGCCCATTATAAAGGGGGAAATAAACTCGTTTAGCCCGAGACTTGAGGGCGTAGAATGTTTGAAAATCAGCGTAGATGTGATCCTGAGGATTAATTTTGTTATCGAGAAAGTTTTGTACTTTAGCATAGTCATTATTTTCCCATTGTTTTAAGGTACTTTGCACTAGGTAAGGTAGTCCTAGTAAGTTGGCATAAAATAATAAAACCAAAAAAGCTATACTAATAATTGTCGTCTGAATTTTGCCCGTATTTTTTTCTAAAATATTATTAAAACTCCAGCAAATACAAATGATCAAGGGAAACATCGACATCCAACTATAGTAAAGTGGATATTTCCCCAGAAAACACATAGTAGTTGGTATGGTAATAACGCTGATCAAAGCAAAAAAGGAAGGAGAACGCCACCGGAAAGATTTGGTCAATAGTTCATAAAATATCAAGATGATCAGCAGTAGTGACAGTGGGGGAAAAGACGGATGCAAGCAGCCACCACACACATAATCTTTCTGGTCAAAAAGTTTGCTCACTCTGGAAAATATTATATCAATGACACTTCTGTTAAGGTTGGCACTGGCAACAGTATGACCCAAAGTCAGACTAACAAAATCATCCCAAACACCATTAGTTGAGTAAAGTGCATAAAGAAATAACATTCCCAAAATAAATCCCCCACCTATGGCGACAAATTCCCGCCAAAATCGCTGAAAGTTGAAAAGGAGTAGGATACCGCCAAAAATTGTCGCAAAGACCACTGCTGACAATCCAGAAAGGGGAAAGAAAAATCCAATAATTGTCATAGTAAGCCATCGGATTTTAGCATCTTTTATTAAAAAAGCCCCCAAAACCAGTGCTGATAAGAAAATGCCGGAAGTGTCGTACCTTCCCGATATATAAATAAAGGTAATTCCTGCTGGCAAAAGACAACTAACCACTAGGATAATTCTTAGCCAAGAAAACTTAATTAAAGGCAATTTCTTGATGAATAACCAGATTACAGTGATGCTAAGAAGCATTAACACATAATTAAAAAGCCTAACTTTTTCAATACTAAATCCCAAAACTTTTATCCATAAAGCCAGCAAAACCGTATAAAGAAAAGAAGTGCTAACATGGAATTCCTGAGCATTTTGATGATACCAAGCAGCCGAGGTAAAACTGTCGTATAAAGCTAGATTAGCTGCTGGTTCTGCCAATACTACTTCATCTATCCACACGGGTTGTAATCTAGGTCCAAAGAATATGCCTACTAGCAAAAAAGCGATTCCCAAACCGATGAGAATCAAAATTTCACTGGTTAAGGAAATATTTTTTTTCATAATCATTACTCACCTAGTTAGTTAGTTTGTGAAAAAATGATTGATGCCTAAGTTTCTAGGCTGAAAAATAAGTAGCTGGCATAACGGAAGCAGACCAAAGTAAGGCTTGATGGAAGACCTGATAATCTTGGAAAAAGAAAACATTGCCCCAAGAATTATCGAGGGAATAGGCAGAATTACAGTAATAACTAACGTCGGAACTGCCCCAAATACGATAGATAACTAGATGCCAATGATAATCTCTTTCTTTCATGGCCTTGACTAAATCTGGTAATTGATTCATCGCTCCCGAACGACCAAAGGGGAAATTTTTATCCCAAAATTCCGCAACTACCACGGGATAACGATAGTTGCCCATACCTTTGATTACTTCTAAATCAAAGCCTTCTGTGTCAATTTTAACCAAACCAATATCTTTAGGTAATTCCTCGCCATCGTGGAGGCTGGCTAGGGTTTTAACAGTAACGGGAATAGTATCGGTAAATACTAAACCTTCCGAGAGAGAATGCTTAGTTAAGCTGTTATAAAAGCTGGCATCTTGATAGGTGTTGTCTGGGGTTTCATCGGTGGCTATATGGAGTTCTTGGGTTTGATTTTCGGAACCGAGAGCAAAGGGAAAAAGCCGAAAGTTAGGATGATCACCGAGGCGATTTTTGAGCTTATCGATTACAGCAGGAAAAGGTTCAAAGGCATAAACTTGATAACCAACTTGTAGGAGACGACTAGAAACATCGCCCCGATTAGCACCAATATCTACTGCAAGACGATGGGGAAGATAGGAATATAAATAAGTCATTAATTCGATGTCTAAATCTTGAAAATATTTTTGATCGATAATGACTTTGTATTTTTGAGAGTGAATATCTTCAAAGATTTGGCGGTTATCTTCGCTAATTTGCTGGAGATTTTCTTGTATTTTTTGTATGGTTCCAAAAACAGCATCGCTTTGCTGTTGGTAAGCTTCATAAATTCTCTGGAAAGAATCGATAATTGTATCACTATGTTTTTGGGAGTCTAATCGCACATCGCTGGCTATTTTTTGGAAAGTGTCCAGAGTTGATTCGTGCTGTTTTTGAGATTGGCTGGCTATTTTTTGGAAAGTATCGAGAGTTAATTCGTGCTGTTTTTGAGATTGGCTGGCTATTTTTTGGAAAGTATCGAGAGTTAATTGGTGCTGTTTTTGAGATTCGCTGTGATTTGTCTGGAGTTTTTCCGTCAATACTTGCATATTTTTAATTATATCTACGGAAAACTTCAGCAAAAAAGCTTGATTTTCCAGTGATAAATCAGCCTTTCGCTTGGTTTCTGCATTTTCTTGTCGGATTTGCTCCGTGGAGTTATTAAGTTGCTCAACCTTAAAATCTAAGGGATCAAGCTGATTAAGTTTCTCCAGTTTTTCCAGTTTTTGGATTTGTTCCAGTTGGACATGACTGAGTGAATCAAGTTTTTCTAGAAATAAATCTTTGACCGCTTTAACTCGCTGAACTATTTTATTTTTGGCTAATAATTTCTTGATCATTTTGGCTAGTGATTAGGTAAATTGTCTTAAGCTTGACTGGGAGAATTTTCAATTTTGCGGCTAGTTTCGGGAACTAACAAATCCTGACGAATAAAAACCACTTCCTTTTGGAGGAGTGTGCCATCAATGGGAGATCTCCATTCGCCAGTTTCGTCATAATAACGGAAACCAAGCTGATCCAAAAGATTAAGCATTTCATTGAAGACGAGAGCGTTCTGATCATAGCGAATAAAGGAGAGTTCAGCAACGACTAAATCCACCTGAGCGATAAATTCTTTGGCTCCTTCTAAGACGATATGCTCGGCACATTGCACGTCTAATTTTAATATTCCTCTGCCAGAAATTTGCTCATCTGTCGCCACCTGATCGAGGGTTTTTACTTCCACTGTAATCGTTTCATAGTTTCTAAAATCGGCGGGAGTGAGCAAGGAACTTCCGTATAAATCGGGGGAAACCTGAAAACTTAACTGACCAGCTTGATTAGAGATGGCAATTTCTAGTAATTCCGCTTGAGGAATATTACAGATATAGTAATTTCTGGCCGATTGCTCGTATTTTGAGATTAGCGGATCGATGAGGATAAAGCGAGCTTCAGGGAATAATTGACTAGCGGTATGAGACCAAATACCGTGGGAAGCTCCCACATCAACCACAAAATCTGGCCGATATTTTTGCCCTCGCAAACGTCGCATCACTTGATAGACTTGAGCATAATCTTTATAAATAATTGCGGGAACGGGGGGTTCAATAAAGTGAACTAAATCGATCGGCGATCGAGGTAAAATCGCTTCAAATCTGTCATCGGCCGCTTGTTCCTTTTCTAGGGACTGCCACACCCATTGATCGATCCCTTTATCGGAGAATTTGGCTGCTACTTTAACGGCATTTTCTCGCATTCTTTGCTGATTTTCTGGTTGAAGAACGTAGTCCACGGCTGCGGCCAAACTTTCAGGTGTATAATCACAAACCACACCGATTTGAAAGCGATTAATAAAGTTAGCCGCCGAGGTTTTATTACTGCCTAAAAGAATTACTGGGGTGTTCGCGGTGGCGAGGTTAAAAATAATCCGGCCAGGTAAACTAAGGCGAGACAATTCTGTCCGATCATCTCTTTCGTCCATAGTTCCCGTGGGAACAATGACAAAGGGATATGCTTGTAGTTGTTGTCCTAGTTGTTCTTCGGGATAAAGTCCTTGGCTATAAAGTCCCCATTTTTCTAATTCTGCGGCAGATTCTTTGAGCCAATAATAGTTAGAATTGCCATACCAATCTAGTTTAATCCCTGCCCCTTGAATACTCTCTAACAGAGATTGGAACCATTGGGGACTCCAAATGCTCCCTAATAAAGCTCCCCATTTTTCTTGACAGCGTTGGGGAGAAACTTCGGCAACTTCACTATTAATGAGACGGTGGGGAACGATCGCCGGTAGGAGCCAAAATTTGTAGCCGTACTTATTCTCGTAAGCGTCGCGGAGTTCGGGATGGGTGGCAAAACGAACGGAACATTTGCTTAAAAACTCTTTCATCAAAGCATCGGGAATCTCCTGAACGCAGATATTCTGATCGTCCATGATGTAGGTGGCAAGGGGAACGTTAAATAATTCCTTAATAGCGATCGCTGTCAGAATATCGCTGGCGTAATAAGGGACACAAAAAACGCTCTCAATCTGGTTGTGTGCGAGGGTTTTTAGCACTGACTGAAACACTTGCGCTCGCGATAGCTCTCGGTGATCGAGAAGAAGACTGAAGACCCCAAAATCCTGTTCCCCACCGTAGTGATCAGCGGAGCGTATGGAAATAATTTGACGATTATCGGCAAAGATTCTTTTTACTAGGGCCCCTGTACCGTGCTGTTGATTGACTTCACAGGGGGTAATAATAGCATGGCCGCAGATGTAGTGGTTCTGGAAGATAGCAAAGCGATCATCGATGGGTTTTCCCTGTTCTAATGATCGCCAGAGCCAATCGTCAAAATGATCGGCTTTTAAACTGGAGGCTAATTGATGACTAGCCTGACGAAGTTTTAGTTGATAGTTATAGGTGTGGAGTTTGGCGATTTCTGTCAAGAAACTTGCGGCCGCATAATCACAGACAGAACCGAGGTCAAACTCTTGCACAAATTTAGCAGCAGCGCTATCCTTCTGACCGACCACCAGAATGGGGGTGTTAGCGGCAGCGACGATAAAAGGGATACGGGAGGGTAAGCTCAAATAGGAGAATTCTGGCCGATCCTCTTCTTCCGCGGAACTGCCAGTGGGAACAAGGGCGAAAGGAGCTTGACGTAGGTGGTTAATTAGGTCAGCCTGGGGACAGTAGCCTTGAAAGAAAATTCCATCCTGCGCTAATTCTTCCTCTTGGAATTGCAGCCATTGACGATTGGGATTACCATACCAATCAATTTTTATTTGGGATTCCCGACATAACTGACGTAGTTTTTCTAACCAATTCTGAGACCAAATATTACCAATCAAAACACCTCGCCCCATCAGATCAGGCATGACAATTTCAGGGGGAAACAGATAGCTTTCGACGAGGGGAGGGATAAACCAGATTTTCTGCCTATATTTTTTTTCATAGGCTTGGCACAAGGGCAGAGAAATCCCTAAAATTAGATCGCTGCTATCGAGTAATTTCTGAACTGCTTCATCTTCGACGGCATTAACATAGACGTTCTGATCATCCATCAGGTAGGTACAAACGGGGACCTGAAAGAGAGATTTAATCGCTGTGGCTACATAAAAATCTTCGACAAAGTAGGGAATTACTAAGACTCTTTTCGGTTTTAAATGAACAAATAAATTTTGGATCTTTAATAAAATTTCCCCGTAGGAACAACCTCGCACATCCAGACAAAAATTATGGACTCCAAAATCTTGCTCTCCTCCGTAGAGATTAGTGGTTCGCAAGGAGACTATCCCACCAGTATCAGGGAAAATTCTCTTTAAAAGAACCCCGACACCCTGATTCTCATTGATTTCGTTTGCAGATACTATAATATCATAACTTTCTTGGAATTTGTCGGCAAAACTATTTAAGTCTTGTAAGGACAAACTAAGTTCTTTTTGTAGTTCCTGATAAGAGGTGAGCATAATGACTAATTTTAATAGACTTTAACTATAGACATTCCATGACTGCTGACAGGTTTTCTCAGAAAAATAAAGTATAACTTCATTTTGCCTACTGCCTCGTCATTAAGATAACTGCTGTTTTTTTTCTTGGTTATCCCTCTAGAAATTTTATATTTTTCCCTATACCCTGTCAAATTTATTCTTATCCATCCCAGAAAACGGAGATTGCTCCTTGCAGGTCTTAATGTTTTAAGATTGTTCATCTCCTTTTTACTAACTTCAGTGATTGCTATCACAATGACCTGTTTATATCGCTTTTTGTTTCCCCATCGGCAATTATCATCTTGCCTTGGCAGACTAGAACTGATGCACCACCCACAGAAACTTCCGTAATTGCCCGGTTGTTTTTCTGAAACTTTAATTGTAAACTGCTGGGTCTGCCCATTTCTACCCCTTGGATTATCGTCCATTGATTCATCCCTTCCCTAGAAGATTCTAACCCCCCTAGATAGCCCGCTAAAGCGGCCACAGCCGAACCGGTGGCGGGATCTTCCATAACTCCTAAACCGGGGGCAAACATTCGGCCATAGAGACGAGATTGGGGTGATTCTGGGTCAAAACAGCAGACAAAAAGGGAATTAGCGGGGGATTGTCCCAATAATGATGACCAGAGACTTAGATTTAGTTTTATTTTCCCTAAAACATCTCGGTTTCTAACGGGGATGAATAAAAAAGGGAGACCGCAGGAAAAGGCGCGGGGGGGATAACCGGGTAAGAAATCGGCAACGCTTAGGGAAAGAATCGCCGCTAAATCATCGAGAGCATAAGTATCCGTCACTAATTCTGGCAATTGTGCCACTTTTAACTCACTATAGACCGGTTTTTCCCCGTCCATGAGAATTTTCACTGGTACTAAACCGACTCCTTCCTCCAGATAAATCGTGGTTTCTTGGTGGGGGGGAATAGCACCGATTAGGGCTAAAATATAGGCTGTGCCGACGGTAGGATGCCCTGCAAAGGGTAATTCGGTACTGGGGGTGAAGATACGGACTTTTTTAGTGCCTTGGGGCGTTTCTGGCGGAAAAACAAAGACTGTCTCCGAGAAGTTAAATTCGGCGGCGATTTTTTGCATCTGGGTGTGGGTTAATCCAGATGCTTCCGGAAAAACCGCCAGGGGATTACCGCCAAAAATGCGATCACTAAAAACATCGGCGGTATAGTAGGATTGACACTCCCGCCGCCAAGCTGAGGCTGTGACGGAGGATTCTTGATTCACAGAAACCCGCTTTTGGGTACAAGTACCAACGAGTCTTACAGTTTCTCCCCAAGCTTGAAATTCCGACTGTCCATCGGTATTTGTTGACAGTATTCTCATACCTTCTTCCCTTAAATTCTTGGCTGC
>NZ_JASJFB010000622.1:0-29541 GCF_030065455.1 Microcystis sp. M53602_WE12
CTAATCAATCTCATTGTATTTTCCTGCTGCTTCGTTTTTTTATGTATTATACTTCTTAATTTTTTATTTGGGTAATTAATTTTGCATGACTACTTACCTGTGATAGCTTTCATTATGAATGGGCAGGAACACAAAATAATCTGGGGAATGCTTATAATAAGCGCATCAGAGGGGAAAGGGCAGAAAATTTAGAGTTAGCTATTGTTGCTTATAACCTGTCATTAGAAGTATATACCCGTGATAGCTTTCCTTCTGAATGGGCAATGACACAAAATAATCTGGGCAATGCTTATAGTAATCGTATCAGAGGGGAAAGGGTAGAAAATTTAGAGTTAGCTATTGTTGCTTATAACCTGTCATTAGAAGTATATACCCGTGATAGCTTTCCTTATGAATGGGCAACGACACAAAATAATTTGGGGACTGCTTATAGTGATCGCATCAGAGGGGAAAGGGCAGATAATCTAGAGATGGCGATCGCAGCTTATAACCTGTCTTTAGAAGTAAGAACCCCGACTGCTTTCCCCATAGATTGCTTACAAACAGGACGAAACTTAGGAGATACTGCTAACCTGATCGAAGACTTGGAAACCGCCATCAAAGGCTACAACTTAGCCATCGAAGCAGTAGAAAATATCCGACTCGAAGCCTTAAACCCCCAACGACAACAGGAAATTCTCTCCGAGGCAATGGATGTTTATCATGGCATTGTTCAATCCTATCTCAACCTCAATCAAAAAGATCGCGCCTTAGAATACGTTGAACGCAGCAAAACCCGCTATCTAGTCCAATTGCTTACCGATCGAGATATCTATCCTAAAGGTAATATCCCCCCAACTATTATTACCGAATTAGATCGCCTCCGTCGTGCCATTATTGGGGAAGAACAACAGTTAGCCATCCAAGAACAAACCCGCAATCGGGGAGGAATTTTAACCCTAGATCAACAAAGACAACCCATCTTAAATGACTATACTCACCTCAATCATTTAAAACAAG
This sequence comes from Microcystis sp. M53602_WE12, assembly GCF_030065455.1. Taxonomy (NCBI): domain Bacteria; kingdom Bacillati; phylum Cyanobacteriota; class Cyanophyceae; order Chroococcales; family Microcystaceae; genus Microcystis; species Microcystis sp. M53602_WE12. Next base: position 1,000 of record NZ_JASJFB010000622.1, read on the forward strand.
AATTAAATCAATTTATTGACCGTGAAATAACTCCCATAGACCACACTTTTAGCTTAACTCAAAAGGTTGAAAGCATTCCTCTAAGTGACATTCAATCCTTAATTGATCAAGATACTGCCATCTTAGAATGGTATATTTCAGGGGATAGTATTATGGCGTTTATTGTTATCCCCCCTAACCCCCCTTCAAAAGGTTTGATCCCCCCTAACCCCCCTTCAAAAGGTTTGATCCCCCCTAACCCCCCTTCAAAAGGGGGGAATAGTGAGGTGAAAGGGGTTAAAGTTTGGCAATCTTCAGCAGAAGATCGAGGAAAATTGATTGATTTTATTAAAGATTATCGTGACGCTTATGAAAATAATAAAACCGAGTGGATTAAAAATCTTAATTCTTGTTTAAATCAACTGTCAGAAATTCTCCACATTGATGAACTTTTAGAACTGATTCCTGAATCCTGCGATCGCCTAATCCTGATTCCCCATTGGTTTTTACATATTATTCCCCTTCATTGTTTACCCCTAAAAAATGGACAATTTCTCTATCAACGCTTTTCTAATGGTGTAGGATACGTTCCCAGTTGCCAACTCTTAAAACTGGTAAAATTATCACAGCGTGACAACTTTGATCGTCTTTTTGCCATTAAAAACCCCACCAGAAAAGACCTAAAACCTCTCTTAGGTGCAAATCTAGAAATCGAGAGAATTAGTCAAGGATTTGCTACTGAAAAAACTATTATTATTGGGGAATTAGAAGCATCAGAACAAACCCTAGAAAACCGTCGTCAAGAGTTACAAGCATCTCATTGTCTTCACTTTTCCTGTCATGGTAAATTTAATAATGAATCCCCTAGAGACTCAGCTTTAATGTTAGCAGATCCAGACGGTAACTTAAGAGAATCAGCTAACCTTACTCTAGCAGAAGTCTTTGAAAAATTTGACTTAAGAGAATGCCGTTTAGTCACCTTTTCTGCTTGTGAAAGTGGTATAATAGAAAGTAAAGCTGATAGTATTAGCGATGAATATGTGGGTTTACCCAGTGGTTTTCTATTTGCAGGAAGTTCTAGTGTCGTTAGCACCCTTTGGACAGTAGATCCCCTAGCAACCACGTTATTTATGGCTAAATTTTATCACGATCTTAAACGGATTTCTATCCAAGATCAAGGGAGTATTGCTATTGTTTTAAATCATACTCAAACTTGGTTAAGAACATTGAATAGTCAAAAATTAGCCCAAACAAAAAATAGTCAAGAATTCCAGCAATTACTCGATCAAGTCTTTGAGAGTAAACGGGATAGAAGAAAATTCCAAGACTTATTAGAAGCTGCGGTTAAACGTGAACCCTATCCCTTTGCCAATCCCTATTATTGGACGGCATTTATCGCAACAGGGATTTAACTCAGATCTTGCAGCATTATCCAAAAGTCCAAAAAAACCGATTTTTTCTGCCTCTAAAAATCGGGTTTTTAATATCAGGGGTAAGATCTGAGTTTAAGAATCAGGATAATTTTGACAAAATTTATCCAGTCCTTGATCCTGAATATAAACAGCAACTATAGCAGATAAAATTCCCGCGACTTGCGGAGGACACATCAAATATCCTACAATAATACCTGTTAAAGTAGGGATAAGTGCGGGTAAATATTTTTCTCGCAACTTCGGTTGACAAATAGAATCACGACATTTATTAAGAACAATAACAAACCAACGAAAATCAGCATTATCTTCTACCCCTTCAATCCCGTTACGAGTGGCAATAGACTCAGCATCATCTGCTAAATCTCCCTCCCATTCCTCAATAACATCAAGTGCAATTAAAGCGTTCTCATTGTCCGCAAATTCAATACGGTACTGAGCAATTTTTTCCGGTGTTAACTGCGTTGCGTCTGACATAATACCATCCTTAAAGCTAAAACCAATTTTTTCCCATTATCTCACCTTATAATCGTCTCGTCGCTAAAGTTTTTGACTTTACCGATGGCAAGTTAATCCGGTCAAGATTAGCTTAGAAGACTAAGAAGAAGCGAATTTTTGGGGTGAGAATTTACTTTTGTCAAAAATTATTACATATTCGCAACAAAATAAACTTTTTTGAGCAAATTAATGTACCCTAATTAGACAAGGCGATCAATTATTTTGGCCGCCGAGATTTTTAATCATTATAAGATTGTTTCCCTAATCGCCAAATTAACAATTACATACCGAAAAACAATGACAGCAGAATTTAAGTTTATTCCCCTGCAATTTCACTGGGTTGCTATCAATCCTAAACCGATTGGGGTTGTCTATTTTATCGGTGGTGCTTTCTTCGGCACTTTTCCCAATCTGTTCTATCGTTATCTGCTCAAACAAGTCTTTAAACGAGGCTATACCCTTATTGCTATTCCCTATCGTTTTACTTTTCGTCATTGGAATGTTTCCCTAGAAATGGTCAAAGATTTGATTGGATTGAGAAAGGCTATTTATGAAGAAGCTAAGTTTTTGGGCTATGAAGATAACCTTGAGTTGTATTTAGAAGATCCCACTGCTGGTAATCCTAATTATTTTTGGATGGGCCATAGTTTAGGGTGTAAATATATCTCCCTTTTAGAGGTTTTAAGTGATGTGGAAAACACAGAACTAGAACAGGTTTTGAGTGGTTGTGTCGGCAAAAATCAAGCCGAAGATATCCAAAAATCGCTGAATAATACCGATATTCATGCCGTATCTCTGAAAAATCAACCCTCGCTTTTACTGGCTCCTGTAATTGCTGGCATAGATAGCGCAATTCCCATAGCTGCCCTAGCTAAATTAGTGCAAAGTTTGGGTTTAGACGTACAGCCAAACGTGCAGGAAACCCGTTGTTTAATTAGCAATAGTAACCTATTTCGACTCTTGGAAATTATCGCCTTTGCTAAGGATATACAGGCTAAAGATACAGTAGCTTGGTTCATTAAAGAACTAAGTCAACAACTCTTAAAACCAGTAGTTCCCTTAGCCAATCGCACCCATCTAGCACCCCTTGGCTGGCGCAATGGCGACCAAGAATTAGCCGATAATGTGATTAAATCAATTCAGGAATTACGCGCTAAACTTATCTCCTGTTATCCCCAAAGTCAGGAAAAAGAGGAAGTCTTAATGAAGATGATTTCTGAACATTAATCAATTGAGGATAGGGAGAGGTTGCTAACGGTCAATATTGCCACCTGAATCGCTTTTTCAATGGCCTGTTGTTTGCTTTCTAAACTAATCCCTTCCTCTTTACTTCTTGCGGCAATCACAGCACAAATACAAGCGGCAGTAAATCCATAAACCCCCGCCATTTTAAATAAAGTTCCCGCTTCCATTTCATAATTGAGAATATTTAAACGTCGATATTCTTCCGTGATTCCCTCTAAATGGCGCTGAAGATAAGGGTTAGCAGACGACAGGATTCTTTCCTGTCCTTCATAAAAACTATCCACAGAAGCGGTAATACCTACATGATAATTTACTCCCAAAAATTGAGCCGATTTGACTAGAGCAACTGTTAAAAAAGGATCCGCCACTGCTGGATATTCCGGAGGAGCAATATCATTAGCTGCACCTTGCCTACATAAAGCTGCTTGCGAGATAATAATATCACCAATTTTTATTCTATTTTGAATTGCGCCACAAGTACCAATACGAATAATAGTTTTAATTCCCACCTGTATTAATTCATTAACCACAATACTCAAAGATGGCGCACCCATGCCACTGGTAGCCAGAAGAATTGGGGTAGAATTATCTAGATAGCCAAGATAACTATTTAATCCGCGATAATCCGATAGTAAACGTGCATTTTGTAAATAAGTTTCAGCAATATAGCGCGAGCGTTCTGGTTCCCCCGATAATAGGGTGATAGTCGGTTTTGCCGTGCCTAAATCCTCACTGCTAAAGTTGAGATGATAGGGTTTTTGGTGAGATAAGTTATTGGACATTTAAATCAAATTAAGAGCAGTTACTTTGGTTAAATAGGCTTGTAGTTATTATAACAACTTTAGGTTTCAATTAAAATTAAATATTTAATTATTGACAAAAGAGAATCAAGCTTAAGGACGACTATTGATGTTAAGTTCTTGCACTAATTCCTGTACTGTGGTTGAGGGATTGGCATCAAAAGGATGTTTTTTTGCTTCATCTCTATCTTGAATAAGTTTTGCTGCATTAGTTATTGCTGTTCTCTGGTATGGCTTTAATTTTTCGTACATATCCTCCCGATTTTTTTCATATTTTTCTTGCTCGTTTAATAATCCATACTTTTGCATCTGTTTAGTTAAAATTGTTAGGTATTCACTTCGGGATGTGGCAATATCCAGATATTGAAAGTGTAAAATAAACCAAATTTCAAAAGCTTCATTAGAATAGGCAATCTTGACATTATTTTCTTTAGCCAGTCTTTCTGCTTGATTAAATTGCTCTTTAGAACAGTTATCTTTATCAAAAACACACCAGATTTGATCGAATGAGTCATCTTGTTTTAGATTATCTATAATCTTAATAGCTTTTTCTACTAAACTCAAGCTATTTTTACCTTCACCTTTCACCCTAACTTCAATTTTATTAGGAACAGTAAAAGCCTTAAAATAGTTAACTTCAGTTTTTTCTCCCTCGCAAACAATTAAAAATTTTTTTCTTGTTTCTCTAGCCTTAGTTTGGCGACGCAAATAATCAGAAGTATTTCTATTTTTACCCATACTAATTACCAATAATTGTACTTAAATCACCAATAAAAGGTATTGCTCCATAACGACCTTGAATATAATCTTTTTCAAAGGTATTATTATTAATATCAGCGAATTCCACCAAAGAATATAAATCTGTTGCTCCTTGATGATTTTTTTCGGTAAACCAAATTTGATCCCTCCTTAAAAATTTATGACTAAGTAAATTAATATCGTGAGTAGTAAAAATAAGTTGAGCATTTTTGGGATTAGTTTTCTGAGAATTAAATAATTCGATTATACTTCTAGTCATTAAAGGATGAAGTCTGGCATCCAATTCATCAATTACTAAAACTTCCCCTCTTTGCAAAGTGTCTAAAATCGGTGCTGACAGAGCCAAAATCTTTTTAGTTCCATCAGATTCATGTTTGTCCATATCAAAAATTTCTAACTCAATCATTTTACCTGTTGAGTCATACTTTGGATGATAGGTTCTTATGGTGGTTTTTATGGTAGCGGACTTTATTTCACCGCTAGAGTGACTGATGATATTTCTGACAACATCCGGTAAATCTTGCAGGAGACTGTCTGAGGAAATTTTTCTGCTTTCTATTTCTAGATTGTCAATACTTAAATCTAATTTTTTAATTAACTTAGTCACATCATCAATCAAGTCTTGTCTATTAGAAAGATTCTCAAGCGTAATCGCTTTTAATAATTCCATATCTAAATAAGACACAACACCTAAGTGACTAAACCAAGAGACAATTTCCACCGCTAGAGAATTATTAAATTGAGCCGCTAGTGATAAAAACAGAGTATTTTTTTTGGTCAATCCTCTTAGTATATTACCTTGTTCAATATTTTTGCTATATTCTATTTTATCGCCTTGCCGATTAAAAATTTTAGTTTCACGACTTCTGGGTGTACAAAATAACCATTCGGAAACTACTCGCTTTTGAGTTACTTCAAATCCATATCTATAAGTTTTATTTTTTAGCTGAAAAACTATTTCAAAAAAGGATGGTTTATCAACAGTTTCGGTATTTAATCTAAAGGGTTCCACATCTATTTTGTCAGTGATTTGTAATTTAGCAGAATTCATGACAAACCATCGCACAAAATTGAATGCCAGAATTAAATTACTCTTACCACTGGCATTTGCTCCATAAATAGCGGCACTTTTAAGTAAACTAAATTGTTGATTAACCTTAAAAACATTATTTTTATCAAGCTCATCATTACCACAGGCATCCTCCGCAGCTACCATGCTGAGAGTGACTACATCTTTAAAAGAGCGATAATTGCCGACACTAAATCCGATGAGCATTGCATATTAACCCTAAAAGTCTCTAAGGAATAAAGGAGACGATACTTTTATTTTATGCACTTGTTGAGCATTTGAACAAGAATTATCCTCAGAATCGGCAAACAATCACAGAAAAAAGGTAAGGAATTGATTTTCCTTACCTGATGATTGTAGCCTTTTGAAAACAAATTTACACTTTTGCTGACTCTTTAACTAACTTATCCCAACCCAATTCCTTGAGGTTATTGTTGCGACGCAGGGGACGAGTAGCTAATTCTAAAATATCTCGCGCATTGGTAAAACCATGAATTTGAGCAAAAGTAAATTCTACTGACCATTTAGTGTTAATTCCCCGCGCTTCTAAGGGATTTGCATGGGCCATTCCTGTAATCACTAAATCAGGTTTTAACTCGTAAATGCGCTGAATCTGATTGTAGTTATCAGGTTTTTCGATGATTTTCGGGATGGGAACACCCATATCATTACAGGTTTTTTCTAGTAATGCTAATTCGGCCGCTTGGTAGCGTTTATCCATGTAGGGAATACCGATTTCATCACAAGTCATCCCGCAACGAATTAGGAAACGTGCCAGAGAAATTTCTAGTAAATTATCCCCCATAAAGAAGACCGATTTACCGCGCACAAGTTGCAGATAATCCTCTAAACTTTCCCAAATTTTTGCCTCTCTTTCCTCTAATCCCTGGGGTTGTACTCCCAAAACCGAACAGATTTTTTCTATCCAAGCGCGGGTTCCATCCGGACCGATGGGAAAGGGTGCGCCAATTAATTTACACTTACGACGACGCATTAAAGTGGTGGCAGTTCGTGATAGAAAAGGATTGACACCAGCGACATAATAACCTTCTTCAATTACCGGTAATTCAGTAAAACGTTTGGCAGGCAACCAACCATCAATTTTAACTCCTTGTTTTTTCAATTCTAGGGTTAAATTGGTCACAATCGGGTCGGGAACAGAACCAAATAAAACTAAAGGAGGATGGTCTTTATATTCCGATTCTTCCTGTTTAATTTCTTCTTTTTTACGTCCAAAAGTTAAGAGTTTCTGGATGGCATTCCGTTCTTCTTTTTCATCTTCGTGCTTAACTTTTTCGGGACATTTATGCACCATAGAAGCGAGGACGGTATCTTCCCCTTGGGTAAAGGCATAATCTAAACCATTAGCGCGCGCTGTCACGATAGGAATACCGATTTCTGACTCCAGTTTTGGTGCTAATCCTTCCAAGTCCATTTTGATGATTTCGGTGGTACAAGTACCGATAAAAACGATAACGCTAGGGTTTCTATCTCGTTTAATTTGTAAGCAGAGGCGTTTTAATTCTTCGTAGTCTTTTAGTTGAGCGGAAATATCCCCTTCTTCTAATTCAGCCATGGCATAACGTGGTTCGGCGAAAATCATGACACCCATGGCATTTTGCAGGAAGTAACCACAGGTTTTTGTGCCGATAACAAGGAAGAAACTATCTTCGATTTTTTGGTATAACCAAGCAACACAGCTAATTGGACAAAAGGTGTGATAGTTGCCGGTTTCACAATCAAATTGTAAAGCGCTCGGTTCTTGAGTGGCGGTCATTTTGTTTGGTTCTCCTTTAACTTGGTTTATTTAGGTTTTCTCGTTGTAACTCTTGGCGGATTTTTTGCAGTACAGGATCCTCATTAGGATATAAAGAATTACTTAATTCTCTTTCTTTCTTTTCTAGTTGTTTCTTCTCAGGATCAAAATTTAATCCTAAAACTTCTAGCAGTTTGTCGCCATCGGAACTAAGTTGACAAAAGGGATACATCCACACTGATAATTGAGATTCTAAAACGGTAATCGCACCTATAATGATGTCAGCACTAGGACGTTTACCACCGTCGGGAGTTTTTCGCCACGAATCTTTAGAATCCGTTAAAGACTTAATCCACGGTTGATTATTTTGGTAGTAATCTAACCATTTATCTGGTAAGATTTTTAGCAATTCCTCAAAAATAATTACTTTGTTTTTTTCGACTGATAATTGTTTTTCTCGGAATCCGTTGAGATATTCAGTGTGCGAATTAGAAATCAGTAATTCTTTTTCCGATTTTTCCAACTCCTTTTTTTCAGAATCAAAATTTAGTCCTAAGACTTCTACCAGTTTGTCCCCATCGGAACTAAGTTGACAAAAGGGATACATCCACACTGATAACTTAGGTTCTAAAGCTGTTGCTGCCGCTATAATTATGTCAGCACTAGGACGTTTACCACCGTCGGGAGTTTTTCGCCACGAACCTCTGGAATTCATTAAACACTTAATCCAAGCTTGATTATTTTGGTAGTAATCTAACCATCGCCGCGGTAAGCTGGCTTTTAATTCCTCAAAGTTGCTCATTTTGTCCCCTTGACTGAATAATAATGTTCTCTCTATTAGAATTCCCAATGAGAGGGAAAAATTATCATCATCGAGTCCTCGATAAAATTCGTGGGTAGGGTGGGTTAGGCGACGATAAGTTAGGCTATTAACTAATAAGTTAATTCTTCGCCGTAACCCACCCATAAAAAGAGTTTATTGGTGATTATTGGTGGTTATTGGTGGGTTACGCTGTCCCTAACCCACCCGACAAAATAATCTAAACCATCATCAGGTCTAATTCCGCCTCGGCGTTAACTTTCGGTTTATCGGCATTAAGATAGAAATCCGATAATAAAGTGAATAATTCCCGGTCGGCAGATTCTTTGGGAATAACTCCTTCTGGTTTGGCTAAAATCTGATCGGCAATGTTGAGATAATAGTCACAAACATAACTTAACATCGGATCCTTGTCGGCCATTTCAAAGAGAGTTTGACCTTTAACTCTGGAGACGCGAATATCTTCAATTAAGGGTAAAACTTCTAACACTGGCATGGGAACATGATCTACATATTTATTAATTAAATCGCGTTTTGAGGTGCGATTACCAATTAATCCGGCTAGTCGCAGGGGATGAGTGCGCGCTTTTTCGCGGACGGAAGCAGCGATGCGATTGGCGGCAAAAAGAGCATCAAAGCCGTTATCTGTGACAATTATGCAGTAATCGGCGTAATTTAAGGGTGCGGCAAATCCTCCACAAACCACATCCCCCAAAACATCGAACAAAATCACGTCAAATTCATCAAAAGCGTTCAATTCTTTTAATAATTTCACCGTTTCCCCGACGACGTAACCGCCACAACCGGCACCGGCCGGAGGCCCCCCCGCTTCCACGCATTTGACACCACCGTAACCGTCATAGATAACGTCTTCAGGCCAGATGTCTTCGTAGTGAAAATCTTTTTCTTGCAGGGTATCGATGATTGTGGGAATCAGAAAGCCTGTCAGGGTGAAGGTGCTATCATGCTTGGGGTCACAGCCTATTTGTAGGACTTTTTTGCCTCTTTTGGCTAAAGCAGCCGAAATATTACAGCTTGTTGTCGATTTACCGATGCCACCTTTTCCGTAGACTGCGAGTGTTAAAGGCATGGAAGTTCTCCTAAATGTGCGCTTGAATGGTGAGTTTGTTTATCAGTGCTTTGATCCCAATTATTGACCATCTCCCCACCCCTTGGAAAGAGGCTCAATTTTTATCTGCTATAGCTAGAGTGAGATTGAACGCTTAAAAATTATATAAATAATCTTTTAGAGCTTATAAAGTTTTTTAAAGTCATAAAAACTTATAAAAACAGCTTTGTTTATACATTTACTTTAAATACAAACAATAAACAAAAAACCACCAAAGCTTTACAAAAACTCGATAAACAGGGTTTTACCGTGGCAAACCAGAACAAAAAAGGTCAAGATAGAGGCAGTCTAGAGACCGATGTCAGATTTTCGTGAATAATCATTACAATTTTCCCCGTCAGCAGATTAAATAAATCGATCCTGAGAAGGATGCTGAAAAAAGCTGTAGTACAATTAGAACAAAGTACCTGTAGGGTTTCCCATGCGAGTTAAGCAAAAAACGCTGACTACACTCTTATTAGAGAATAAGGCTCCTCAATATCGTCCTTTTCTGGGGTTTTTTCTGGCTGGGTTTCCTTTGCTGTTTTTAGCATATTTGGTTTCTTTCCAGCGCGCTTATCTCAACTGCATGAGGTTAGGCACAAAAAGAATAGATTGTCAATATGTCCAAGAGTATAATTTTCCTGTTTCTAGTCGGGAAAATTTTTCTTTAACTCACATTAAAGCTACGGCTGTCTATCAAGAAGTTTTTATCAGTGTTGAGCAGAAAAAAACTGTTAATAACACGGTTTTATTGGTCGGGAGAAATAACTATCTCTACATCGAAAATTTTCGGGATGTGCAGTCAGCTAGTGATTTTAAAACTCGATTTGAGAGTTTTGTGAATAGATATCAAGCTCAGGAAATTATTGCCAAAAGTCCCCTAGATACCTTGTCAGCACTGCTAGAACACCACCATAATTATCCCTATTATCTCTGGGGTATGTTATGCTTATTGTCAGGTCTGTTATTACTTTATGATGTCAGCTATTGGGAGAGTTATGTCTTTAATCAGGGTACCGCTACCCTAACCCGTAGGCGACAACATTTAACTTTTAGAAGTGAAAGTGATTATCTTCTAGAGAGAATTGTTGAGGCAAAAGTAGAAGAGTACAAAGGCTTTTTGGGGTCTAATTACCGACGGATTATTTTAACCTTATCCAACGGGGAAAAAATTATCCTCAATTGCAGGTTATTGGAATCTATCAGTAACGGAAAAAGGGAAGAAAAAATTCTGGCAATGATTGCCGAAAAGTTAAACTTAACTCAAGAGTAAGTGTTAATCTAAGTAAATGCGCTCAAATTCTAGTTATTTAAAGTCTCTTTTTTTCGGTTTCCTATTAGTGACCGTGTTAGTTTATATATTGCGCGGCATGGGGATATTATCTTTTTTACCCGGAGGATTAATTTTGTTATTAATTCTCTCTTCCATGGTGACGGGAATTATCTACGGAATCGATAAAACCCGCCGTTTTTAGGAAAATATTGGCTCTTACGAGAAGAGCCGAACGGTTCTAACGTCAATGTCAAGATTGCGGTAGTTACAGCGTTTCTCAGATAGATGAGGTTCGTTCTTGCGTCTAAAACACTTGATTAGCAAGGATTACTGTATGCTTCACCTTTACGAGAAAGGTTGTAGGGTTTGCTGAATAAATCTGATACCAAATCCCTTTTTAATAGTGTGATTAACTCTCAAGTTATGAATTGTTTTTCCCCACACCCCACACCCCACACCCCACACCCCACACCCCACACCCCACACCCTGTCCCCATGAAAAACTTTTTCAGCAGACCCTAGTTAGTTTCTGAGCAATCCCACTGAGAAAAATATCAGCTGCATCTCCTATTTGTGCTATGAGATGCAGCTATTGCCAAAGGTTAACACCTAGGCTAATTAACCCGGGACTAAAGAAGATTTGAACGCAAAAATTTTCTCGATTACCTCTTCTACCACCTTATCAGGAGTGGAAGCGCCAGAAGTCACTCCGACGACAATTTTTCCCTCATTTAACCAGTTATCGGTGATAATTAAATCGTCCCCTAAAGGTTTATGTTCGATGCGATTACCGGGGAGAATGCGCTCGGCACTATCGATATGATAGGAGGGAATGGCACGCTCGATCGCTATTTCCTGTAGGTGAGTGGTATTAGAGGAATTATAACCGCCAATTACCACCATTAAAGAAAGCGGTTCTTTCACCAGTTCAAACATGGCATCTTGACGCTCTTGAGTGGCATCACAGATGGTATTAAAACTCATGAAATGATCTTTAAAATCGATCGGTCCGTACTTTCTCAACATAGTATGCTCGAAGAGTTTGCCAATTTCCTCCGTTTCACTTTTCAGCATCGTGGTTTGATTGGCAATACCGATATAATCTAGATCGCGATCGGGATCGAAACCCTGGGAATGGGCATTTTTAAACTTCTCTAAGAACTCATTTTTATCGCCACCGTGGAGAATATAATTAGCGACATAATTAGCTTGATCCAAATTTAAAACGATCAGATAAGTGCCAGCAAAAGAGCTAGTGGCGATCGTTTCTTCGTGATTATATTTGCCGTGAATAATCGAAGTGTGGTCGCTTTTTTTGTGTTTTTCTACGGAATTCCACACCTTAGAAACCCAGGGACAAGTGGTATCCACAATCATGCAACCCTTGTCGTTAAGTATTTGCATTTCCGAGACACTAGCCCCAAAAGCAGGTAAAATCACCACATCCCCCGATTCCACCACACTAAAGTCTTTTTGGCCATTTTCCACCGGAATAAAACTCACGGCCATGGAGCGCAGACGCTGATTAACCGAGGGATTGTGAATAATTTCGTTAGTAATCCAGAGACGTTCCTGGGGAAAATGTTGACGAGTTTCGTAGGCCATGGCGACAGCGCGTTCTACCCCCCAACAAAAACCAAAAGCTTGAGCGAGATAGATCGTCACGTCACCCCGTTCTAAACGATAATTATTTTCACGAATTTCTTGGATCAGGTCGCTTTGATACTCATTGGTCATTGCATCCATTACTTCCTCTTTGTGACCGAATCCCTTGCGGTTATAGTTATCCGATTGCTGTAGGGTGCGTTTAAAGGATTTTGTATCCATGATTCTCTGATAGGGGTATTGGTGGCGCTAAATTGGGCGAGACAGTAGCTTGCCATATATTAAAAATACCTTATCTAGTCAGCGCAGGAGGCTTTTAGAGACTAGAGAGAAATTCCTCGTCGATATCGTAACCAAACTGTTGAGCGAAAAATTTTAAGCGAGATAAAGCAGGAATTTGCTGACTTTTCAGCCAATCAGACAAAATAAAGAGTTTTTGCATCACAAAAATCTCTAAAGCTTCGGGGTTATATTGAATTCCTTCCCCGCGATGGAATTGATGGGGGACCAACATAGCAGCATAACGGGCGATTTCTCCCTGTTTTGGGTCAAGAATAAAGATTAACCAGGGATAAACCGCATCTAAACGCAGAAACCACAGCCTGACTTCTGGTATCTCTGATAATTCCCGCATATCACCCTCCGCACGAGGATAATCTATCTCTAATTGTAGAGCTTGTTCCAGTTCTGCGATCGCTGATCGGGACTGATAATCTTGAATAATAGTCTCTAAAGATAAGAGATCGAGATTTTGGATTTGATTGGGGTTAAGAGCGATTTTGACAGTCATAGGGGCAAATAAAAGGTTATATCGGGCGAAATTACTGTTTTTTATCCCTAGATCGACAATGATATATCTCAGAAAATACTCTCGATCGGGACAAAAAAACTAAGTTTGACTATTCTCTCACTCCGGAGCGAGAGAGGGAAACTGGACTAAAATCCTCATGATTGGATTTCTCCGACAATTTAACCTCCCTTGCACACCGGGTTTTTTAGATTGATAACTATTAGGGTGATATTGTCCTCGTTTGCTCATCAGTTCCCCATGGGTTCTTACTTCGCTAATTTTACCGTTTTCGAGAACAACAATGCGATCTGCCAGTGGACAAAGAGCTAACCGATGACTAATGACTATTGATAGATTTCCTATTCTCCACTGGCAGCAAGGGAGCCAGTCTTTCACTCAAAAATGAGCCGTGCTAAGGATAATTATTCTAGAGAATTTAACCCTTTTTATCTTAACTTAATTAGGGGTTTCTGAAAAAGTAGGGGCGAAGCATTCGGACAGGAAATCTACGGTTCAGCGATAGGTTATGCCCGAATGCTTCGCCCCGAAGATACAAGGTTTTGGACCACGATTCTCTCAAAATCTTGCACCTAATATTCCCCTAAACCCCTTACCTTGTCTATATTTAACATTTATTCAGCAAGCCCTAATTAAGTACAATCTATCGAGATTATCAAAGAGAGTGATATCGGGGAAATTAGCTACTTTATCAATTACTTTACCCCAGACAAATCCTCGAACTCGATCGCACAAAGAAGCAAAGAGTCAACTGGTAATCGTGCTGAGGGAATCGCTGAACAAGCTCAGGAAAATTAATCCCCTCACACTTGCGACTACCTTTAAAACAAACAAAGGTTGAGTCTTCTCTGAGGAATAATACACATTATTACATTCTCCCGCACTCGAACCAAGAATAAAGGTACAATAAAAATGTAGGGTTCTGGAGGGTTGCTATGTTTACACACAACTTAGAAGACAGAAAACTGTCCCTCGATCGAGAAGGGAAAACTCTGCAAAAATTCACCTATCGTTCACCAAAAATCTACCACCTCGATCGCCCTAGCAATTTATCAACAGAAAGGAATTCAAGGACTGCGGGATTTAGAAGGAAAATTTGCCCTCGTTATTTTTGATGGAAGTCCTGCGGCAACATTCCCTAGGCATTGCTGATGTCGAAAGTGGCAGTCGCATCGGCAGTTCCCTAGCTGTGATCCCATGGTTGCCACCAAGCAACTGAAGTATAACTAGGATATCATCCCGGAGCGGGAAGGGAAACTGGACTAAAATCGCCAAGGTTTGGATTTCTCCTACAATTTAATCTCCCCTGCACACCGGGGGTTTTTTAGTCAGCAAACCCTAACTAGGGACAAGAATAAATTAGTCAATTTATGGGAAAATAAGCTCGTCTTCTCCGCTTTTATCCCATGCAAGCCGACTTTTTTACTAATATCCTCTTACCCGTTGGCCTAGGCGTTTTAATGTTAGGCATGGGATTGGGATTAATTCTCGCCGATTTTCAGCGTATCACCCGTTATCCCAAAGCAGTCCTGATCGGTTTAGTCAATCAAATTATTATTCTACCGATCGTCGGCTTTATTATTGTTTCTCTTTTGCCTCTCCGGCCAGAAATTGCCGTCGGTTTAATGATTGTCGCCATTTGCCCCAGCGGCCCTTCCTCCAATGTTTTAACCTATTTAGCTAAGGGAGATGTGGCTCTTTCTGTTACTTTAACCGCTTTTAGCAGCATCATCACCATTTTCACAATACCTTTTTTAGCTAGTTTCATTCTCCAGCATTTTATGGGTGAAAGTGCCGCTATCTCCCTACCCATTGGTTCCACTATGGCGCAGATATTTTTGATTATAGTTTTACCCCTGGTTATGGGTATGACTATCCGCCATTACTTTCCTTTACTGGCGACAAGTCTGGAACCGATAACTAATCGTTTAGCCGTGATTTTTCTAGCGGTTATTATCTGCTTATTAATCCTGAGAGAATGGCAACGTTTACCTTTATTTATCGCTCAAACTGGCCTGGGAGTGATTATTTTAAACACGATTGCTTCCCTAATTGGCTTTTTCAGTGGTCTTTTATTTCAATTAACTATTCCCCAAAGAATTTGTATTGCAATTGAAGTGGGTATTCAAAGCGGCACTTTAGCTATTGGCATTACTGCCGGTTTATTAAAGAATCCCGATCTGGCCATTCCCGCAATGGTCTATAGTTTATGGATGTATGTCAGCGCTTTTGTCGCTGTTTATTATGGTCGCAAAAAAGCAGCTTTGGCAAAATAGCTAAATGGGGTGATAGGATCTAGCTAAAAACTGATAACTGATTATGTTAATTGGTAAATATTTAACCCTAGAAGAATTATCTACCTGTTCCCAAACCTATCAAAAGTACGCAGCACAAATCGATCCCTACCCAAAAAGTACCGCAACGATAACCGCTTGGCAAAATCTCGCTCACTTTATTATCGATCCAATTATTGATAATTTTGGTCGAGAAAGATTCCAATTAACCTACGGATTTTGTTCCAATGATCTGAGAAAATTTCTCCAAAAAAAAGACCCGATCACTGGCTTAAAAAACGGTAGAATCGATCCCAGTCGTGATCAACATTGCGCCCACGAAATTAATCAAAAAGGTCAATATTATTGTCAGCGATTGGGGGCAGCCTGTGATTTTCGGATTATCGATTTAACTAGCGATCGCCTGATAGATTGGATTTTAACCCAAAAATTACCCTTTGATTCTCTCTATTTTTACGGAATTAATCGCCCAATTCATATCAGCTACGGCCCCCAACATAAACGAGATCTATGGACTTTTACCACTAAAGGAACACCGACTAAAAAAGGTTTACAATCATGGTTAGAAGCCGCTAAATCTATCGATTCTGAAGCTAAAAAATCCCCCAAAATAGGGGGATAACCAAGACCTAAAACCCTCTTCTTTTAGATTTCTGGTTCCAGATCGTCCTCATCGTCCTCGTCGGCCGGTTCCGTGGGGAAAGGAACCGAACCCATGTCTAATTTATCCCGCAATAACTTCTCAATTTCTGCCGCTACTTCTGGCCTTTCTTCGAGATATTTAACGGCATTATCGCGACCCTGGGCAATATTTTCGCCATTATAGCTATACCATGCCCCTTTACGAGTAACCACGTTAGTTTGTTCGGCGATATCGAGCATACAACCCACCTGGGAAATGCCTTTACCGAAGATAATATCAAATTCAGCAATCCGGAAAGGAGGCGCGACTTTATTTTTAGCCACCTTAACTTTAGCCCGAATTCCGTATTCCCCTTCCGTGCCTTTTTTCAAAGTTTGAATGCGACGGATATCTAAACGTACCGAGGCATAAAATTTTAAGGCCGTTCCTCCGGTGGTCACTTCAGGATTGCCGTAGGTGACACCGATTTTTTGCCGCAGTTGGTTGAGGAAAATCACCACACAACCGGATTTACCAATATTACCAGCAATTTTTCGCAGGGCTTTACTCATCAAACGGGCCTGCAAACCCACCTGATTATCCCCCATTTCCCCCTCAATTTCCGCCCGCGGCACTAAAGCGGCCACCGAGTCGATGACAACGATATCCACGGCCGAAGAACGCACTAACTGGTCAACTATTTCTAAGGCAGCCTCCCCCGTGTCCGGTTGTGCCACCAGTAAATTATTGATATCTACCCCTAAATCTTCCGAATAGGTGGGATCTAAAGCGTGTTCCGCATCGACAAAGGCCGCCACTCCCCCAGCTTTTTGCACTTCTGCGATCGCATGGAGGGCTAAGGTGGTTTTTCCGGAACTTTCTGGCCCGTAAATTTCGACGATGCGGCCTTTCGGTAAACCGCCACCCAAAGCCATATCTAGGGTTAAAGCACCACTAGGCACTGTTTCCACCCGCATCCGGGTGGCGTCTCCTAAACGCATGATCGAACCTTTGCCAAAGTTGCGCTCGATTTGATTTAAGACTAAACCTAAGGCTTTATCTCGATCGGAATTATTTGTCATTGTCGCCATTAATTTTCTCCCCAGTTTTCTTAAGTAGTACAGCAGTATGCAAAGATTGTAGCCTGTTTTAATCTTGATCACCAAAAAGTTAGAGACTTTTTCCAGAATGGTGATCAAAAATCAAAAGTTTTGATTTTTACAGCCAAGGCCGGCTCATCTGTTCTAATTGCGTCACCTCTCGCGCTTCTAAACTCCATCCTAACGCCCCGGCATTTTCCCTCGCTTGGGCCGCGGTTTTTGCCCCCGGAATGGGAATCACATCCCCTTGGGCGATTAACCAATTGAGGGCGACTTGTGCGGGGGTTTTTTGGTATTTTACGCCCAATTCTTGCATTACCCTTAAAATTGGGGCTATTTTCTCCAAACCTTCTTTTTTGAACCGCGAGTCAACTTTTCTGGCTCCATCGGGCAAATTCTGGCTTTCTGGGCTATATTTACCGGTCAGTAGTCCTTGAGCGAGGGGGCTGTAGGCGAGGATGGTGACACCTAATTCCTTGGCCGTGGCTAAAATTGCCTTAGTTTCTATTTTGCGATACAAAAGCGAATACTGCACCTGATTGACCGCTAAGGGAACCTCTTTTTTCGCCAAAATCTGGCTTGCTTGACGCATTTGCTCGGCGGAATAATTACTTACACCCACTGCACCAATACGGCCGCTTTTTACTTCTTCCCCTAGGGCATTCATTAGGGTTTCTTGGCTAATTAGGAAGGTGAAGGGCCAATGCACTTGGTAAAGGGTAATTTTATCGGTTTCTAGACGGTTTAAGCTCTCGGTAATGGCATTATGAACCGCATTCGCCCCCAATCGCCACGGTACGGGGGCAAATTTGCTGGCAATATCGATGGGAATATCAGTCTCTTGCGTAAATTTTCCTAAGAGTCGTTCCGATTCCCCCAGTCCATAGACTTCGGCAGTGTCAAAAAAGGTGATTCCTGCCTCTACTGCCGCTTTAAAGGCCTCCTCTACCTGACTAGCTCCGTATTCCTTGCCATAGTTCCAGAATAGTTTATCTCCCCATGCCCAAGTCCCGATTCCCAAAGCACTGACGGCAATTCCTGTTTGTCCGAGATTAGCGGTTTGTCTAGTCATATTCCCTACAAAGAATGACAGCGTTTCCCATTAAAGTTGAAGTGTAACCTATATTTGGTCTGACTCACCACTAACCTCCTTTTTTGATTCCGGGAAATTCGCACCCATAATTAATGGGAAAGGACTTGACTTTGCCGGCGACTTGCGCTATGCTTTTCTTATAATGGGAGTCTGTGAAAAATTTTTTCAGACGCAAAGATTTCCATTATGAATAAAATATTTTAAAAATACTATCGCAAAATCTGCCGAGAAAAGCAAGCAAAATTTTGCCGATAATTGTTAAGTTTTGTATCTGGTTCCCCGGTTCTACCTGATAACTGTTCACCGAACACAGCAAAATCTCCCCAACACCTGGCCCCCACTAACCCCCTTTTTTGATTCCTGAAAATTCCCACCCATAATTAATGGGAAAGGACTTGACTTTGCCGGCGACTTGCGCTATGCTTTTCTTATAATGGGAATCTGTGAAAAATTTTTTCAGATGCAAAGATTTCCATTATGAATAAAATCCTTTAAAAATATTATCCCAAAATCTGCCGATAAAAGCAAGCAAAATTTTGGCGATAATTGTTAAGTTTTGTTAACAAAGAAATACAGAGATCAGCAAGGTCAAAAAATCGAAGTCTCTTGCTGATCTTGTTTGTCGCTTAACCTATGATTAGGTTAGGCGAATTTTGCGCTTTGACTAATTGTTAGTGCTAACTTCCGTGGTTTCAACAATTGCCGTCGGTTGGCAGGGAGTGGGTTGAAATTTCTCTGGAAAAGAGAAGCCTAAAAATGATGCGATCGCAATTATCGTGCCGGTAATTTTGGCAAGACTAACAACGTCTTCTCTGTACTTTAACCAATATTTATACATAATCATCAATCCTTTTACTTAGGAGGTGAACTATCTTTAGATTAAAAAAAATCTGATTATTTGTCGTTACTCAAAAGTCCTAAAAATGGTACTTTTTTTAGGTACTCTCAAGTAACCTGACAAGGTACTGAAAAGTAATCTTAAGTCCTGCAACCCTTAAAAAATGATGATGAATGAACTAAAAATGACTGAAATTAAACCCCTTTCATGGACTGAATTAGAAATGCTGGTTAATGATCTGAAAAAAGAGCATACAAACAAGGGATTAACAGACTTGGAGACAAAAATATTAAAAGGTATTTTTGATGATAAAACATATCGTGATCTAGCGAAAGAAATTAGGCAAGAAGAACAGTCAATCAAGAATGCGGCTTCTAGTTTATTTAAAATCTTGTCAGAGCAAACAGGTGAAAAGATTGAAAAGAGTAATCTGATTACTGCTTTGACAAGGTATAGAGATAATTCTCAGACATTTGATCATAACAATAAACCGCAAACTCAGCAATCAGATAAAGTTTTTGAATTAGTTATTGAGGTAGGGATAGACGACCTGACACCAGAGAAAATTGATAAGATTAACAACCTTATTCAAAAAATCGCCAGAGACAACACGATCAAGCCTATTATGAAACTTAAAGGCAGTATTCGGCTATTTTTAGAAGGTTCAGAAGATGGCTTAAAGCGCCTAGCAGATTTACATCAATCGGGGGAATTGCAAGCCCTTCTCAATGAACTTAAATCAGACGATATACCCGAAATTATCGTCAAAAAAGCAGAGTTCACTACAGATGCAAAAGTTATTAAAAAAGCCGAATTAATTAAGGCAATTCGAGAGGGAACAATCAATAAGAAAACTCTACGATTTGTTGATTTAAGTGGGGCTATCCTGATTGGGGCTGACCTGAGTGGGGCTGCCCTGATTGAGGCTGACCTGATTGGGGCTGCCCTGATTGAGGCTGACCTGATTGAGGCTGACCTGATTGAGGCTGACCTGAGTTGGGCTAACCTGAGTGAGGCTGACCTGAGTGATGCTAACCTGAGAGGGGCTAACCTGAGATGGGCTGACCTGATGGAGGCTAACCTGAGTGGGGCTAACCTGATTGAGGCTGACCTGAGTTGGGCTATCGTGAGTGAGGCTATCCTGAGTGAGGCTATCCTGAGTGGGGCTAAACTGAGTGGGGCTAACCTGAGAGAGGCTAACCTGAGTGGGGCTGACCTGAGAAAGGCTAACCTGAGTGGGGCTAACCTGTGGGGGGCTATCCTGATTGAGGCTAACCTGAGAGGGGTTAACCTGAGTGGGGCTAACCTGAGAGGGGTTAACCTGAGTGGGGTTAACCTGAGTGGGGCTATTCTGAGAGGGGCTAACCTGAGTGGGGCTAACCTGAGTGGGGCTGACATTGAAAACGCTATCTTTATCGATGCAACGGGGATCACCCCCGAACAAAAACAGGATTTGATTCGACGAGGGGCAATTTTTGGGGATAATTCTAACGATCGCAGTAAAGCATTAGTTTAAAACAGCCTTTGATCTCCACCTTCAGCAGAGATTTAGGTAGGGTTGGCTGAATAAATGTGAAATATAGACGAGATAAGGGGTTTGGCGGCCTGTTTAGCCAAGCAGCTGCAAGATTTTCAAGCTGGTGGCTCAAAAACCTTGTATCTTAATCGGCGATCGCCCTTACTTTTTCAGCCAACCCATAATTAATGGGAAAGGACTTGACTTTGCCGGCGATTTGCGCTATGCTTTTCTTATAATGGGAATCTGTGCAAAATTTTTTTAGACGCAAAGATTTCCATTATGAATAAAATCCTTTAAAAATATTATCCCAAAATCTGCCGATAAAAGCAAGCAAAATTTTGCTGATAATTGTTAAGTTTTGTTAACAAAAAAATACAGAAAGGTAAAAAAATCGAAATCTCTTGCTGATCTTGTTTGTCTGCTTGATTGTCGCCTAAGCTATGATTAGGTTAGGCGAATTTGGCGCTTTTCTCGGATTAAGATTAACCCACCGCAAACCCTGTATATTCTCTGACTAGGGGTTCATGGAAGGCTAAAACAATATCTTCTTTAGGAACGCCTAAATTAACCAATTCATTGGCAATTCCCACCTCAGTGCCATCATGTTGTATCCAGATTTTACCCTTTTTAATATCGAGATGCAAAACACAACCATGATATCTTCGTCTATTTTTCCAGCCAACATACATCAATTGATAGTGATCGCCAACAGTATCAAAAATCAATTGTTGTTCAATCGGATCTTTAGATGAACCTATCTGAGAATATTCAGTAATGACTTGCTTGACATAGTGACGATATTGTTCTAATTTTTCCATTCGACAATTACCTCCCCAATCGGATCATAAATAATCAGGTAAATTTGAAATCGTTTAACGACAGTTTGAATAAATCGCAATTCAAAAAAACTATAATAAATATCTAAGGGAACAGCTAAATATAACTGTCTTTTAGGTTCTTTTTCTTCTAAAGCAACACGATAATTAAAGAATTGTCCAATGGCAGTATGAAATTCTGAAATGCTGGATTTACCGATAAAACTTTTAATTTCAACGGCTATCTTTTCATTATCTTTTTCTGCGGCTATCAGTTGCTCTGCTCCTAAATCGACATACATTTCTACATCACCCACTTCAATCCTTAAAGGGTCATCCGTAATGATCCAACCCTCTTTTTCTAATCCTTTTCTCACTGCACCATGAAAACGATCTTTAGCAGACATGAATCTTGAGGTTAGCAGGCATAATAATTATTAATTATAACATTTAGTCATGACGAGCGACAGGGTGAGAGCATCTCAAACCCTATTGACAATTGGCCAATTTTGTGATCCGCGTGGGCATTTCAAGTAATAAGGGACTTGCGTGAGAATAATATCCCAATCGATCGGAGGGCGCAAGCTCTGCGCCCCTACAGTAACGGATTTTGTCCACAATGTAGGGGCGAACGCAGTTCGCCCAAAAGGTACATTATCAAAGCGCAAGTCCCTAAGCTAAGACGTATTTAAACCGCTTATTCTGAGATTAGCCCCCCCTTGCCTGATCTCAACCAGCAATTTGAATTAAGAACAGCTTAACTAGCTGACATCCATCGTGATAAAATCGGCCTTGTCTTTCTTCTGCCAGCGCAACGCCGAGCGGCGGTATGTTGAGCTTATTTCCCCTTTTACTTTTTACTTGGTATAAATCGTGCAGGTTTTCATTTATCATACTCCCGAACTTACCCCCGTCCATACTCTACCCGATTGCGCCGTCGTTATCGATGTTTTAAGAGCAACAACCACGATCGCCACTGCCCTTAATGCCGGTGCGGAAGCAGTGCAAACCTTCAGCGATCTGAAAACCCTGATGCAGGTGAGCGATACCTGGCAACCGGAAAAACGTCTCCGAGCAGGAGAAAGAGGTGGCGCGAAAGTGGAAGGCTGCGATCTGGGCAATTCTCCCCTCGATTGTACCCCTGATTTAATGAAAGGTCGTCGTCTGTTTATCAGTACCACTAACGGCACTCGCGCTCTGCAAAGAGTGGAAGAATCCCCAATCGTGATCACTGCGGCCATGATCAATCGGCAAGCTGCCGTTAATTACTTATTGGATAGGCAGCCCGAAACCGTCTGGATTGTTGGCTCTGGTTGGGAAGGGGGTTATTCTCTGGAAGATACGGCCTGTGCTGGAGCGATCGCCGATGCGCTACAAGAACAATCGGGGCAAATGGCGATCGGTAATGATGAGGTTATCGCCTCGATCGCTCTTTATCGTCAATGGCAAAATGATCTTTTAGGAATGTTCCACAGTTGTAGTCATGGTCAGCGCCTCTTGCGTCTCCACTGTCAAGAAGATTTAAAATACTGCGCTAATATTGACTCTCTTGATGTTTTACCGATCCAAAAAGAACCGAGCATTTTAGTCAAACTTTAGACATTATCACCCAGAGAAAGGGTCATCAGTGCCGGTAGGAGTATCGATCCTAGCCGGATTCCTTTATTTAGGGTCTGCTGAATAAATCTAAAAACCTTGTTGAATAAAACTTTTAGACCTTTTTGAAATCCAAAAGTGCCTCGTCTGGGAGTGATCAGGGGGAAAATTCAGGTACTTTTTCCCTGAAAATTAGGTAATTGAGCAGATGAAAATCGGTAAAACCCTACACCCCACACCCCACACCCCACACCCTACCCCCACCGAAAAACTTTTTGCCGCAAACCCTATTTATAGTTTGCCAACCATGACTATCGATTCTTTACTGCAACCTTTTCAGCGTTTTGGTGTCAATCTCGGTTTAGAAAGAATAAAAAATCTGCTGGAGATTTTAGGCAATCCCCAAGATAAAATTCCGATTATTCATGTCACAGGAACTAATGGCAAAGGTTCGGTTTGTGCCTATCTATCATCTATTCTCAGCACCGCCGGTTACAAAGTCGGACGTTATATTTCTCCCCATTTAATTGATTGGACAGAAAGAATCTCTATTAATGGCGAAAATATTGAAACCGCGACTTTAGAAAACCTGCTTAAAAATCTACAGTCGCTTATCGATCCCCAGCAGGAAAGTCCTACTCAATTTGAGGTAATTACTGCCGCTGCTTGGCTGTATTTTGCTCAGGAAAAGGTGGATATTGCCGTGATGGAAGTGGGTTTAGGAGGAAGATTAGATGCGACTAATGTTTGCGCTCAACCTTTGGTTACTGTCATCACTTCTATCAGTCGGGAACATTGGCAAAATTTAGGGCCGACGGTTGCCGATATTGCAGGGGAGAAAGCGGGGATATTAAAAGCGAATTGTCCCGCAGTTATCGGACAATTACCGGAATCAGCGCAGGGGGTAGTTAGGGAGAGAATCAAGCTGTTAAATTGTCCGACGGTATGGGTAGAAGCTGCCGAAAAAATTGCCGATAATCGGGCCAAATATCAAGGGTTAGAATATCCTTTATCCTTAGCGGGAGATTTTCAATTAACTAATTCGGCTATAGCGATCGCTGTTGTTAATATTTTACGTCAGCAAGGTTGGCAAATTAGCGATGAAGTCGTGCAAGAAGGAATGGCAAAAACTCGCTGGTTAGGACGTTTACAAACCGTTAATTGGTGTCAGCGAGAAATTTTAATAGATGGCGCTCATAATCCTGCTGCTGCCATTGGTTTAAGGCATTATGTAGATAGTTTAAAGGCTCCAAAAATTATCTGGGTGATGGGTATTTTATCGACTAAAGATCATCGGGAAATATTCCAAGCTTTATTAAGAAAAGGCGATAGTTTATATTTAGTTCCTGTCCCGGATCATAGCAGTGCCAATCCTGAAACCTTAGCGGAATTAGCGGCTTCAATTTGTCCAGAATTATCTCACCTAGAGAGTTGTTCCGATGTATTTTTAGGACTAAAAAAAGCCATCCAAGAATCTGCCGATAGTCGTATAATTCTCTGTGGATCGCTTTATCTAGTCGGTTACTTTTTAGGGAGTTTGTTTCAGGGAAAATAAAACATCAATTTTACTGGTGGTTTTATCAGGCATAGTGGCAGTAATTCCGATCCCGCGTACCGATTCTAAAAAGGCCTTTGCTTCTGGGGTTAATTCCGTGGCTGGAAGATTATTAATTCCCCCTGCTTTAGCAATAATTTGCTCCACATCGATGAAAAAATAACCGAGATTATTTTTAGGCAAATTTGCGATCGATGCTTGGAAATTCTCACTTTTGCTAATCGGTTGATTCGGTTGGGGTTGATAGGGAATTCCGACGGTCATTTTTAGGGTATCATTATTAGGCCAAGCATAGGTTAAAATAGCTTGTTCTTCCGCTTTCCATTCAGTTACATCTTGGCCAGAAATTTGACTGTTTTTTATGGTGATAAAGGGAACAGTTTTCACCAATTCATTTAACTTATCGAGGGTAATTTTTGCCGCTTTCTGATCGCCGGTTTGCCAGATCATCATTCCCCCAAAACCTAACCCTCCCACTGCTTGCTGGTTGGGGATAATTCCAAAGGCAAATTCTCGATCCATCCAGTTGAAAACTTCTTGATCCGCGTCAAGGGTTGCCATCTGAAAATTCTCACGGATCTGACGCAGAAAAACTTGTAATTCTGGGTTAGTTTGGGACTGTTTTTCTGCTTCTTCCCATCCCTGTTTAAGATTATTACCACTCCAAAGTGCGATGGTATCTCCGGGTAAATAATTTAAAACTTGATTTCTGCTGGGGGAAGGTAGGTTAGAAATAGTTTCAGGAGCAAGTTTAGCCACCATTTGTAACTGTAATCCCGTATCGGTGACACCCACTCCTGCGACAACATCTTGAATTTTTGCTAATTCTTGCCGACTTTGGGGAGATAAATTAGCATCTGGTCCCAAGATTGCGGCATAATCATCGATATAAATTGTCGCTAGGGTATTGGGGAGGTTGAGGGATTGGGAAAGCAGTTTTCTCACTTCCGGTTTACTGCTAAAAGATGGCTGTCCTCGGTAGGTATCGATCGCCGCTTCTAACACCTTTTTATCGTAGGATATCAACAAAAAATCCCCCGCAACGGCAATATAAATGGTGGTGTTATCCTGCCAATCTATAGCAGTAATTTTAACACCTTTGTAGTCACTGGTGCTAGTTTTGCGATTAACTTGTTGTCCTAGTTTTTTCTGGAATTCCGACGCTTTAATTTTATCTTTGATGCCGATAACCGTTAATAATTCCGATTGTCCGGGGGTAGCTGCGGGAAGGAAAGCAAAGCTAATACTACCGATCCAAGGTTCGATATCCCGTTGATAATCAATCTTATCAGTGAAGATATTTTTTTGTAATTCTTCTAGTCCTTGACTAACCGCAGTTCGCGATTCTGGTGTACCATATTTAGCTAACACTGACCAAGCTTTTGCATCCGTGGAGACAAAACTACTAGCAAAGGCAGTTTCTGGGATAACTTTTGCCGATTCTAAGGGGGTGAATCTTTGCCAAGGAAGTTGTCCTCGTAGATAAAGATAGACACCTCCTGCGGTTACTGCTGTTAGTCCTAGGACGACTAAACAACCGGGTAAAAATGATTTTTTTGACATAGAATTGTGGTTTGGTTAAAAAGTTCCATACTTGGCGATCGATTTGTCTGCGGTTGTAGTCTCTAGAGTAGTCCTATTGTAGTTATCCTAATTATCTTATCTTATCCCCAAAGGTGACAGACAACATTTCAGCTAATTTTTCCGAAATTATTGCTAATTACCGGAGAAAATTGGCTCATTCTTGGTTAGCTTGCCAACCCACCGCTTGATTAATATTAGTCAACCCATTAGCCTCTAATTTTTCTGTTAATCCTTGTAAAATATTTGATACTAGCCAGGGTCCTCGATATAACCAACCGGTATAAATCTGTAATAAACTCGCACCAGCCGTAATTTTTTCCCAAGCATCATCGAGAGAAAAAATGCCTCCCACTCCAATTATTGGTAAATTGCCTTGGGTTTGCCGATAGATAAAACGGATAACTTCCGTGGAACGTTCCCGCAAAGGTTGCCCACTAATTCCCCCTGCTTCTTCAGTGATTGGTTTACCAGTTTCAGGCAGAATTGTAGTTTTTAATCCCGTGCGTTTAGTGGTGGTATTAGTAGCGACAATTCCAGCTAATTGATAGGAGAAAGCTAAGTCAATAATTGTTCTGATATCTTCCCATTCTAAATCGGGAGAAATTTTCACTAATAGGGGTTTTCTGCCTTGATTTTCTGTTTGTAAAATGTGGAGGATTTTATCGAGTTGTTCACCACTTTGCAGGGAACGCAAACCGGGAGTATTGGGAGAACTAACATTAACGACAAAATAATCGGCATGGGGGAATAAATAGCGAAAACTGCCTAAATAGTCCTCCGGGGCCTTTTCTAGGGGCGTATTTTTCGATTTACAGAGGTTAATGCCGATGGGAATCTGTCGGGGTTGTCGTTGCCAAGATTGCTGGAGAGTTGCCGCTAGAACCGGCGCACCGAGGTTATTTGCCCCCATACGGTTTAATCCGGCCAAATCTTCCGGTAAACGAAATAATCTCGGTTTTGGGTTGCCCGGTTGCCCTTCTAGGGTGACAGCACCCACCTCGGCAAAACCAAAGCCGAAATTATGCCAAAGTCCTGCCCCTAAACCGTCTTTATCGAATCCTGCCGCCAATCCGACGGGATTGGGGAAATTTAACCCCCAGAGGCTTTGAGATAGGCGAGAATCGCTAAAACTGAGGGATTCTGATAATTGTGAGATTAACCATTGTCCCCAAAATTCCCCCCGCGAGCGATCGATTTTTTGCAGAGTATTTAATAATTGTTTTTGTGTTCCTTCTAAATTGCCCCGAATAGCCTTGAAAGCTAGAGGATAAAAAGGTTTAATTGTGTCAATTATATTGATCATAAAAAGACAGGAATTAAGGGTTAGGTGTAGGGTGGGTTAGGCAAGAACAAGTTATGTTTTTGACAAAAAATTTCAAATTTGCCGTAACCCACCTAGCATAATCTTTATAAACCTTGACGAGGGTTAAAAGTTTCAATCGCCCGTATTTTTTGATAAAGTTCTAATTCTTCAGGGCTAGGATTGGGAGGATTAACTAATATAATTTCCACTAATTGATCGCCCCTTTCTCCTTGGGAAGTGGGATAACCTTTGTTAGCCAAACGTAATCTTTGACCACTTTTTACTCCCTTAGGAATCATCATTTTAACTAACCCGTCAATGGTAGGAATTTCCACAAAACCGCCCACAATTGCCTCGCTAGGAGTAATCGGTACTTGACAGACAATATCAGAACCTTGAATCCTAAAAAAAGGATGCCTAGCGATAGTTATTTTTAAATATAAATCACCCCCTTCAATACCCTGACCTTTGAGACGAATTTTCTGACCATCGATCATAGCTGCCGGCATATCAACCTCTATTGATCTACCATCTTCCAGACGAATTCTTTGTCTGCCACCTTGATAGGCTTTCTCTAAAGGTAAAGTTAATTTTGCTTCCACATCTCGACGAGTTAAACGGGGAGAGGAGGCAATTTTAGCGCGCTTAGTATTAAGGTTATTAAAATCTCTAAACTTCCATAAATCCTGTTCTGTACGGGGGATTTTTCCATTACCGTTACTATTCGCTTTTTCCCCCGGACGTATCCCGCGGCGTTTATTTCCTGTCAAGGAACGATTATACTCAACCCGTTTTTCTTCATCGGAGAGAACATCATAAGCTTCATTAATATCTTTAAACTTTTCTTCGGCCGATTTATCCCCCGGATTAACATCAGGATGATATTGACGCGCCAGTCGTCGAAAAGCCTTTTTGATCTCGTCACCAGTAGCCGTGCGAGATACTCCTAAAACATCATAATAATTAACTAATTGTGGCATATATTCAGTTATCAGTTATCAGTTATCAGTTATCAGTTATCAGTTATCAGTTATCAGTTATCAGTTATCAGTTATCAGTTATCAGTTATC